>JARGFK010000008.1 GCA_029211065.1 Desulfobacterales bacterium | reverse complement strand
TAAATGCCGCGTGATTTGCAATGAAACCTTTATCGAAAAAAATTATTTTTATGCGACAACTATCTTGACAAACGCCGAGCACTAGTGCTATGGAAATGGAAAATTAATGGAATGCCATTGATAGTTTCCGCACAGGTTTTACATGGCCAGTTTTTCCTAATGATGTGAAAAATGAAGATCTGCCATCGTTGTTTTCAAATCGAGCTTTAACTCTGTTCACGTTTCTTTTCGAGACTTCGTTCATTCTTGGCGGATATCAGTTCTTCCGTCGTCTTTATCAGGCGCTGGGCCAATACCTCGGCAAATCCGCGGTACATGATATATCTGAAGGTGTATTTGTCTTTGCCCACCGCTTTATCAAAATTAGAGATATCAATTTCAAGGCAAGTAGAATCGTCAACGGCATATACGGAGGCGGACCTAGCAGTGCCTCCAATAGGGGCAATTTCACCGAAAATATCACCTATGCTGGACAAAACGGCAAGAACTCTGCCCTTCTTAATAATCTTGGCTTTTCCGGAAATAAGGTAATAAATAAGGTTCGTATAACTTCCTTCTTCAAAAATCAATTCTCCGGATTTATATTTCTTGATATGGCTCATCTGCAATAGTTCATTAAATTGCGTCTCGTCGAATGACGACAGTGCGGGTATTCGCCTCATTTGTTGGATGATATAGTTGTTGTCTTCAATGTAATTGGGTTCGATCATTGTTTATACCTCACTGTTCATTATGCCGATATTCTGATTCAAGTTAGACCGCTTCGATGGTTGACGGCGGTTTGGAGGCGATGTTGTATGTAACGCTGACGATCCCCGGCACCTCTTTTATGATTTCGTCGGCTATCTTTGTAAGCAGCTCGAACGAAAGTCGGGTCGGGGTGGCGGTGCGGGCATCGACGCTGTCCCAGCAGCGGACCTCGATCTGCTGTCCGAAGTCGCGCTTGTTGTCGCGCATGCCGGTGACACGGTCTTCATGCAGGATGGCCATGTACTGGAAGGCGCCCGTATCTTTAAGCAGGCGCTCAACCACACCGGTAGCCCGGCGCACCGTCTGGATGCGCTCGGGCGTGACCTCGCCGATGACTCGCGCGGCAAGCGCCGGCCCGGGGAAGGGGATGCGTTCAAACACCTCTGCCGGTAGTCCTAACGCCTGGCCGACTTTGCGAACACCGTCCTTGCGAAGCTGAATGAGCGGCTCGAGTATGCGGTAGCCGAAAGCTTCCTGCGGATCGATGCCGAGCTGCTCGAAAACATTATGCTGGCGCTTGATGCCGGCAACGGTTTCGTCAACGTCCGTAAGAATCGTTCCCTGTAACAGGAATTTTGCGCCGCTTTCTTTGACGATTCGGCCGAATACGTTTTTATAAAAGGTCTGGGTAATGGCCTCGCGTTTTTCTTCCGGGTCATTGACGCCTTTGAGCGCGCTGAAGAACTCTTTCTTGGCATCGACGACTTCCACGGTGACGCCCAGCTTCTGGAAAAGACCCACTACCTGTTCAGGTTCACCCGCGCGCATAATTCCGTTCTCGATAAAAACGGTTTTCAGGCGACTCCCCAGAGCCCGGTGCCCGATCATCGTGACCGTAGCGGAATCGACGCCGCCGGAAAGCGCATTAATCGCGATTCCGCTCTCAACGGTATCTTTGATTTCAGTGACTTTTTCATTAATGAATTGATCGGAGTTAAGATTTTGCGTGGTGATTTCAGGTATCATATGCCATCTCCTTGTCATGTTTTTTATGCAACTGCAGTGTAAATATCAATGCCGGGTCTGGCGTAGGCTGTGCCATAATATTTCCAGGATCAGCATGGCCGCACCACCGGCTTCCATTTCCGGTTGTCCGGCAAACTTGCGGCAGGATTCGATCAACTCCTCGTTTCCTTCCAGGAGTTTAAACTGTTTAATGATCAGCGTTCCGGCGGTACGGTGATAATAATTCAAGTGCTCCTCCGACCGGGTGGCAAATATTTCCATGGTTTCTTTATCCAACGCCAGCAGAAGGATATTAACGGCCTGTTCCACCGTCCGGGGAAGGGTCATCACCCGGTTGTAGTATTCGCTTAGGTCATCGTCGCTGAGACCGCCGCCGGCGCCTGAGTTCAGGAGGCTCAACAGCAGGACGCCTTCAATTACATAGAAGGTATCCTGATAAATTTCAGGGTCCTCGCTGGCCCGCGGTCCCGTGACATTCAGCACTTTAATGGCGTTTTGAATCACCCATCTATAAACATCGGACGCGATCAGAAAAATGGGCTTGTCGGTCAGATCAATATGCAGGCAGGACCTGGTGTGTTTCTTTATGAGTTTTTGGTGCAATTCAGAACGGCCGGTCAGCTTGCCGTGGGAGAGGATCAGCGTGCCGTCGGACGCCATGACGTTTTGTATGGATTGTTCCGTATCATCTTCCGTAACCATCTCGAGAAGCTGGTACGTGTCAGAAAGCGGTCCTTTCTCAGTGGGCTTGCCTTTTGAAATCCATCCGCCATGTTGCACCTTGAGTTTGATGGCGGCATCCAGAGCAGCCTGATCTGCTCCGGATTGTCCTGCTGAGATGATTTTAGTAATCATTGAATCTCAAAAATTAGTTTATCTCCCAATTGTCGGGGAGAAAGGGGTTTGGAAGCATCAACGCAGTTGAGGTAATCCTGAAGTTGTTATCTTTTCATTTTGATAATGTCCGTTGTCCGGCAATAGGTCCCGACACCCAAGCGCCCGACGAAATTCATGCGGGTCGGATCAACCGAGTCTCCTTTCAGGATCGCATCGTTAATGTGAAACAGCAGGACTTCCCCAAAGAAAACCGAGCGGTGGTCCTCTCCGGTTCCGAACTCGATTTCCTGGATAAGCCGGCATTCCAGGCAGACCCGGGCTTCTGCGATCCGGGGCGATGATACCGTGTCCGCGGCCGTGGCGGTCAGGCCCACCTCTTTTATTTCGTCGACATCGCTGGGATAATCGGCGGCAGTCCGGATGACCGCCTCGATATAAGTATCATCCATCATATTGATGACGAAATCCTTTGAGAACTTGATATTCCGGGCAGTGTCCTTTTCCTGGTTTCCCTTCATGCCGGAAGCAACGCACATGACGGGCGGCTTAAAGGATACCGGTGTCACCGCGCTGTAGGGGGCGGCATTGTAAATGCCGTCTTCACCCACGGTTGAAATAAGGGCAATCGGTCTCGGCGCCATTACCGTTCCCAACAGTTTATGCATTTTGCGGCCGCTGATATCTTTGCTTTTCAACTTCATGGTATCTTTCCTCTTCAGTTGCATTTTTGTTTTAAAAATACAAAGTCAAAGTACCAAATTACAAAAAAAACTCAAATCCGAATATTCAATGACCAAAACTTTTTAAGACAAAATATTGTTTAAGTTTTCGAATTTTGGTCATTGGATTTGCCCTTCGACCCGGCTCAGGGCGGTGAGCCAGCCGAACCGTTTGATATTTGGAATTTGACATTTGTCATTTTAAAAGCGAATGAAATTCCAACAAAGCCAATCCCCTTTAGGGATAACCTAAGCCGACCCCTCTATGCTCGGATATTTAATTCTCTTTTGGGTCCAATTCCCCGCGGCTTGCCGCGAGTCGTCATTCCGGCGAAAGCCGGAATCCAGAAACATAAACTGGATGCCGGATCAAGTCCGGCATGACATTTGATACCCCGTAGCTTGCTACGGGGTAATTCATTTAGAGTGGCACCCGCCATTTAAAGCTGCCCCCGTCATAACTCCATTTTCCCGGTACGCCCCGGGACATGATAAAACGAGGGTGTTTCAGCCATGCGAACAATTCATGGTAGGCGTCCGCAACAATTTTAAATTTTTCCCCGTCCCCGCCGACGTCCGGGTGGGTTCTCAAGGCCTCTTTGCGGTAGGCGGTTTTTATTTTCTCGCGTGATTCATCGGATTGGATGTCATCGACGGACAATTTAAGCGTTCTGAGCTGTTTTTGAATGTTTGACCCGCTGATTCTTGCCACCGGCTTAACCATGTCACTGGAGACAGTCCCCCTTTGACCTTTATTGAGGATATGAACCGCTGTGAGCGACCGGCATCTGGACTGTTTATTCTTATTGTACCATTCCCGGCTCAGTTCCATGCACATGGCCTTGAGATCTTCTGCAGGCGTCCGGCCGGGTGTTCGTTTATAAAAGAATGAAAACACTTCATGCGATCGGTACGGGAGAACATTAATGATCAGAAGGTATTCCGAGAATGAAAAGGTTCCATAATTCGTATGCAGCGCCAGCAACAGGTTTTTTAACCATCGCAGCGAAAACATCAGGAGGTCTTTACACCTTTTTGAACAGTAGCGCCGTCTTCTATTCGTTAATATTTCACCACAGGACAGGCATTTTTTTTCTTTATTGCCGCCGGGGGAGGAATAGACGATTTCATTCTTGATTTCCATAAGTCTGAAAAAAATGCTGCCGGGTGATTTTATTTAAATTCCCTTGTCGCGGACCCTTTCGGTATGGACGACGCGCTGTTGAATCCCCTTGCCGATCTGATAGTTCCGGCTGAATTTGGACCAGAACTCCTTGTCTTTTTCTTTCCAGCCCGAACCGAAACGTTCGTCAAAGTAAGATCCCAGCAGTTCAAAAAGGAGTTTCCAGGGGAGCCCCCCTTCTTCATAGGCCCCCAGCAGCTTATTCAGCAGGGTGTCGAGTTCGGCCAGGGTCTCTTTGGGGATGTAAGCGATGGCGCCTTTTTGAATCGAAGACATCAACGCTTCGGGATTGATGGCGTGGGCGGTCAGCATTACCGTGGGAATGTTTTGTGCGACGGTCTCTTCAAGGAGCTTTAAGCCGTTTACACCCATGATATCAAGGATGGCCAGATCATAACGGTTTTCCCTGATTTTTTGTGAAGCACTCTCATAGTCGCGAGCCCCGTCAACGTGAGCTTCGTCCAGAATATCTTCGATGCTTTCAAGAATGTCCTGTTCGTCATCGACGGCCAGGATGCGCTTTCCCTTAAGGTGTGATAGCGACTGGGTCATCATGAAATTCTCCTCTTTTTGAACGTTGGCTATACCCGCACTTATGCGTATTAAATCGTCAAATAAACAGATTTTTTATCCCGTCAGGGATCTTGCCGGGGGTGCACGGCGCAACCGGAAGTATCAACCGAAAGGTGGCGCCTTTACCCTTTATGCTTTTTAATTCAATGTCGCCGCCAAGGTTTTTGGCCATAATCAGCGCGCCCGCCAAACCCAGACCATGTCCCTGGCGGGTAACCGCTTCGCTGGGGTTTACCTGGGTATACCGGCGGAAAACCGCCTGATGATGTTCCGGATCGATTCCGGGGCCGTCATCGGTGACATCGATACAGAGACAGTCTTTTTCCTGTGCCATTTTGATTTCGAGCAGATTCTTGCGGTAATGCAGGGCGTTTTTAATCAGATTGCCGACAATCTGCCTGAATTTGGTTTCATCCTGAAACAGCTCAATCTCGGTAAGCTGCGGCGCAATCTGGAACGATATCCCGCAGTCGTTGAGATATTGCAGGATTTCTTTTTGCTCGGTGTATCGACTGGATTGCTCGGAAATGATGGCGGCCTTTGTCTCCAACGCCTCCAGCAGGGCTTCGTAGGCAGCTTGGGCGGGTTGGAACCGGCAGCTGATAAAGCAACCGGCTTCAGAGCGGCCGATTTCCAGCAGGCTGTTGAGCATCTCCCAGGCTTTTTTTGTGTTTCGCAAGACCCGGTTGAGGGTCTTTTCCTGGGATGCGGACAGCGATCCGTATTTGTCCCGCTTGGCGAGGAGCGTCTTGATGCCGGTTTCAATAACAGAAATGGGATCTTTTAATTCATGGATCAGAAATTCAATCTGAACTTCACGGAAAAAAGTTTCATTGTCTGTTTTTTGGGGCCGGGTTGTTTCAGGAGAATTTTGCGATATGCTCATTTTATTTCCCCGTTAGATGTTATGTTTTCGTAAGCCGTCGATTTTTTTGGCGAAGCGATTTTTTTGGCCGGTAAAAACCGGAGGGTCATGGTGGTTCCGCCGGAGTTGAGGCAATCGTCCGTTGTCCGGCAGTCTTTGCAGGCAGCGATATCTCCCGGGCAAAGATCCCGGTCCCGGGGAATGAATCGACAGCGGATGGATTCCATACGGATTGCAAAATTGTAGCGCTCGTAAAATATCTTCATGCGAAGCAGGTCAAAGCCCTTGCCGCCGGCATAAAAGTCATAAGGCGCTTTCGTGGAATAATTCACGGTTTCAGATGTCGTGAACGTGCTTTCGAAGATGAGGCGCTGATTTTCCGCCGTGATGCCGATGCCGTAATCCTTTACAACCAGTTCCGGCCCCTTCTCGCCGGTCCGGACGATGATCTCTATCCGTCCGCCGTCAGGGGTATTTTCAATCGCGTTGCGTATCAGGCCCGTAACGATTTTTAGCAGGACTTCTTCCGGGATCAGGATGGGGGCGGTGGCGGAAATCCGGGGCGCTAAACGGCATTTGCGGTGTGAAAATTCAGGTCCCAGGCGTTTAAGGTGCTTGCGGACAAACTGGTCGAGCTTAATACGCTGGGAGGCCAGATTTTTCGGCCCAAAAAGCCCGTCTATCCGGTTCCGGATTTTTTCAATGGCATCGATGTCCCCCAGTTCTTCCGTAATCAAAGATTCCAGTTCATCCGTGCACACATCGAGCAGGGCTGAAAGCATGGTGTGGGCCTTGTAGTCCCTTTCGCGCAGAATGTCTTCGACCTGATATTGCATCTCAAGGATCCGCTTGAGATTCCGCTGTGCTCTTTCCAGCGCCCTTTCCCACCCCGTGACCTTTTTTTGTTCAGCCAGTTTTTTACTTAACAGACTGAGGGAAGCGGATAGCACCGATACCGGCGTTTTCAATTCATGCGACAGGTGATTAATGACCCTGTCTTTGGCGCGGTTCAGGCTTTGAACTTCTTCATAGGAACGTTTCAACTCTTCATTGATACTGGCATTTTCAATGGGGTGGGCGACGGTGCTGGCGATGGTGCCCAATAAAAAAACGTCGGCTTGATCGAAATCCCCTTCTTTTTTGTTTACGGCGCAAAGCACACCGATCATCCGGTCCTGAATCCCGATGGGGACATCCAGCATGTTTCGGGTTTGATACACGGCCTTTTCGTCCACCTGTTTAAAGAAGTAAGGGCTTTTGGATGTGTCCGGGACAATCATGGGCTGACCGGTTCGATACACATGGCCGGCAACCCCTTTGTCGGCCGGGAAGCGGATTTCTTTCATTCGCTTTCCGGTTTCTTTATCGTCATAGTTAACGGCCGGAAAATAGAATTCTTTTTTTTCCTCGTCCAGCAGGATTACCGAAGCACCTTCGACCGCGATGAGGTCCTGGACTTCTTTAATGATGAAATTCAGCAGTTGATCCAGCTGCCGAAACAGCGGCAGGGCTTTGGCGATGCGGAAAAGGGCCTGATTGCTGCGGGCCGCTCTTCTTTCATAGGTGATGTCGCGGGCAATGCCGCGAAATCCGATTTTTTGCCTGTGATCGTCAAAGATCAACTTGGCTGAAATTTTCAGTATGCGCCGTTCACCGTCCTTGCGGGTGATATCCCATATGATGTCCGTAAATCCTTGGCCGGTGCGAAAAATTTTATTGAAATGCTCAAAAGCGATTTCGGCGTTTTTAGCGTCCATGAATTCGCGATAATTGCGATTCTGCATTTCATCACAACCGAATCCGAAGATCCGGCAGAATGCCTCGTTGAAAAAGACAAAGTCGCCGGTCAGGTTGGTTTCGTAAAAACCATCGGCCACATCTTCAATAAATACGCGATACCGTTCCCGGTCAATTCCGCAGCTGTCCGCCGCCATCGGGGCGAGGGACGCGTTTTGCACATGAGTCGGGGCGGGCGGGTGTGGCTTTTGTCTGGTTTTTTTTGATTTCATGAGCCGTGCCGGTTTATTTTTTGTGACAGAATCTGGAGCGACCGCTATAGCGGTCGTCAAAAAAACGTTCCGTTATCCCAACGTTTTTTTTCAACCGCTTATACCGCAATTCATTGTTTCGGAACTTTATTATGGAAAGCGGTATAAAGGGTTTACCTGTCGATTTATACGAAAAAGGGGGCCAGAGTGCAAGAGATTTGTCGGACACTACCATTTAGAGCAGAAGTGCCCGACGGCTGAAATGCGGCGTTAATTTAGAAACCGTTCAGAAACAAAAGGAGGAAGAAGCTAAAGGGCGACTCCTTCCTCCTGAACGGTTGTCATCTAAAAATAATTTACCGCAACAAAGGACTATCGCAACTGCTTGGGTCTTTCATCCACAACCCGCAGGGCTTTTCCTTCACTGCGGGCAATAAACTTGGGTTCCACCAGTTCGACTTCAACGCCGATACCCATCATGCCCTTGATATGACCGGCAACTTTGGCGGCGACTTCAAGGCGTTTTTGAGCCCCGGCCTGATAGACCTCATTTTTGCCTTCGACCTGCACGATCAACTGGTCCAGATATCCCTTCTTGCGGACCACCAGGCGGTACTGCGGCTCCACCTCATCGACTTCCAGCAACAGGGACTCAATCTGGGAGGGGAAGACGTTGACGCCGCTGATAATGAGCATATCATCCGTGCGGCCGAAGACCTTGTCCATCTTGAGCAGGGTTCGTCCGCAGGCACACTTTTCACGGCGCAGCCGGGTAATGTCTTTGGTTCGGTAGCGGAGCATGGGCATTGCGCGGCGCTGTAGCGACGTGAACAGGAGCTCGCCTTTTTCCCCCAGGGGGAGCGGCTCCAGCGTGGCCGGGTCGACGATTTCGGCCAGAAAGTGATCTTCATTGATGTGCAGACCGTCCTGGGCTTCACAGTCAAAGGAAACCCCGGGTCCGCCGAGTTCCGTCAATCCGTAGGCTTCCATCGCCTTGATGTGCATGCGCTCTTCAATTTCACGGCGCATGGAGATGGACCAGGGTTCCGCACCGAAGACGCCCACCTTCAGGGGCAGGGCGCTGATATCCACCTTCATTTCCGCGGCCCGCTCGGCAATCGTAAGGGCATATGAGGGTGTGCTGCACAGGGCTGTTGCACCGAAATCCTTTAAGAGGGTAATCTGGCGTTCCGTCAGCCCTGAGCTGGTGGGAACGACTGCGCAACCCAGCAGGGAGAGGCCTTGATGAAATCCAAGCCCGCCGGTAAACAGGCCGTGACCATAGGCATTTTGGACGATATCACCCGGCCTAATGCCGGCCGCCCATAGGTTTCTGGCCATGCACTCAGACCACTGCGCCAGATCTTCGGCGGTGTAAGGCCCGGTGATGGGTTTTCCGGTGGTGCCTGAAGATGCGTGCACGCGGCGTACATCCTTCATGGGGACGGCGCACAGGCCAAAGGGATAATTGTCTCTCAGGTCATTTTTGACGGTTACGGGAAGCCTGGCGACATATTCGAGGTTTTTAATGTCAGCGGGCTTGACGCCCATCTCCTTGAGTTTCTTCTTGTAAAAAGGGACTTTGCTGGAAACCAGAGAGACGGTTTCCTTGAGCTTTTTTAATTGAAACTTTTGCAGATCCTTTAAGGGCATGCATTCGAATTTGTCGTTCCAGGGCATCGGTTACCTCCTTATGTGATAAAATCCCGTGAATAAAAACACAAATAGCAAGCACCAAATTACAAACAAATCTTAAATTCCAATGTTCAACAACCAAAACTTTCCAAGACGAAATATTGTTTAAATTTTTGAATTTTGGTCATTGGAATTTGCCCTTCGACCCGGCTCAGGGCGGTGAGCCAGCCGAACCGTTTGATAGTTGGAATTTGAGATTTGTAATTTCAAAAAGAAAATCCTCTCTATGGATACCCAAAGCCGGTCCCTCTGGAGTCGGATATTTACTCACCCTACTGCGTCATCCCGTCAAGACGTCAGGCATTTTGGGCGGCGGCAAAACCCAGATCAAATGCCGCTAAGTTGATTTCCTGAAACGATGCTTTCGTGGTTTCTCGAATGGCCTCTTTAACACACGCTCCCGAAAGCGGCAGCGTTCCGGTCTGGAGCAGGGCGCCCAGCAGGACCATATTCAGGGACATGACGTTGCCGGCTTTTTTGGCAAGGGCAAGGGCATCAAATGCAATCAGCTTTGCGGTTTTCGCCTGAATCAGCTTTTGGAGTTGGGCCAGGTCGGGATAGACGCCTTTGCCGATCATCACGGTAAACGGCGGCAGAGGAGAAATATTCGTCACCACGACGGTGTTTTGGTTGCATTTGTTAATGGCCCGCAGTGTTTCGGATGGTTCAAAGCCCACCAGCACATCGGCATCGCCGTCGGAGATGATATTGCTCTTGGCATCACCGAACACGACGGCGGATTCCACCACGCCGCCCCGTTGGGCCATGCCATGTATTTCGCTCATACGGACCGGGATGTCTGAAATAAGGGCTGCTTCCGCCAGCACTTTTGAGGCCAGCAGATTGCCCTGTCCGCCCACCGCGACAATAATGAGTCGTATTATATCCATAAGATCGTTCCTTGTGAAAGTAAGAGAGTTTAGTTCAATTGCATTGTTCTATGCCTTGCTGCGTTTTAACGGCAAAATGGCATTTTCAGGACAAATCTGTGCGCACACTGCACAGCCCACGCACTGGTCGGGATTTATTTTTACCCGGTCTTCATCAATATAAAAGGCCGGACAGGCCAGATCATTGATGCAGTTGCGGTGGTTTTTACACTTGTCGCTGACATAAAACGGTTTTCCCACGGCCTTTTTCAGGCTTTTGAGATGCAGGACGCAGCCTTCCTTTGAAATGACCACCGACACGCCCTGATAGTCGAGGGCCGCCTTAATGGCGCCGATGCTCTTTTTTACCTGATAGGGGCGAATGACCGTAACGTGTTTTACACCGACGGCCCGGACAATGTTTTCGATGGATACCTGCTGAAATCCGTCCATGTTCATCTGGGACATGTCCACCCCCGGATGGGGCTGGTGGCCGGTCATGGCGGTGGTCCCATTGTCGAGAATCACAAGGGTAAAGTTATGATTGTTGAAAACGGCGTTCACCAGGCCGGGGATGCCGGAGTGAAAAAAAGTGGAGTCGCCGATATAGGAAATCACCTTCTGCTTAGTGGCTTTTGAAAAACCGCAGGAGGTGCCGATGGATGAGCCCATGCATATCAGAAAATCTCCCATGGAAAGCGGCGGTAAAAACCCGAGAGTATAACAGCCGATATCGGTGGGGTAAATGGTGTCCTGTCCTTCAGCCGCCTTTCGGACGGCATAAAATGTCGCCCGGTGGGAGCATCCGGCGCAGAGATTCGGCGGACGCGCCGGGATTTCAGGAACATCCGAAAGATCCGGTTTGGCTTTGGCGGAAAAGTTGACGCCAAAATAATCGGCAATGCATTTGCGGACATCGGCCGGGTTGAATTCAAACAGGCGCGAAAAGAGGTCTTTGCCCTTGCCCCTGATGGAAAGGGTCAGTTTTTCTTCCTGGGCCATGGCCTTGACGGCCTCTTCCATGTAAGGTTCGCCCTCTTCAATGATGAGAACTTTCTCGCAATCCTTTAGAAACGCTTTGATCATGGCGGACGGCATGGGATGTGAAAAACCGATCCGCAGTATTTTGGTTTTGTCGGCGATATTTAAATCCATGACGGCGTCGCTGGCGTAGTTAAAGCTGACACCGTTGCAGATGATGCCCCATCTGCCCTTGCCCCGGGTAAAGTTATAGGGGGATTGGTCGGAAATCGCAGCGGCCTTTTCGATGTTTTGGAGCAGCTTGACGTGAAGTTTTCTGGAGACCGCCGGGACGGTGACATAGTTGAAGGGATCCTTTTTAAAATCACCGGTGGTGATTCGCTGAGCGATCTTGCCCAGGGTCACAATTCCGGAAGAGTGATTGATCCGGGTGGTGGTTCTGAGAATGACCGGTTCCTTTAATTTTTCGGAAAGGTCAAACGCATAGGGAACCATGTCCTTGGCTTCTTCAACCGAGGACGGTTCAACAATGGGAAGACCGGAAAGCTTGCCGTAGTAACGGTTGTCCTGTTCATTCTGGCTGGAAAACATAAAGGGGTCGTCGGCCGAGATGATGACCAGTCCGCCATTGACGCCCACATAGGCCAGTGTCATGAGGGCGTCTGCCGCTACATTCATGCCGACATGCTTCATGATGCACAGGCTGCGAACACCGGCATTGGCGGATGCGGCCGTCACTTCCAGCGCCACTTTTTCGTTAATGCTGTATTCAAAATAAAGGTCGCTTTCCTGGGCGATTTGAAACAGATTCAGGGATATCTCGGAAGACGGGGTGCCCGGGTAAGTGGCGGCCAGCGCCACGCCCGCCTCCATGGCGCCCCGGGCGATGGCTTCATTGCCCAGAAGCATCATCTTCTGGCCCGGATGTTCGGTGAGTAATTTGTGCATGTTGTTTCCTTTCACTTCCCTTTAAATTCAGGCCGTTTTCGTCCGAGGGCGGAAAGCCCCTCGAGGGCGTCGGCGCTGGCGAAAATTTCAGCCAGACGATTCAGCTCAATTTCGACGGCCGCAGCCATGGACCGCCCCGCCTGGTCATCAATGATTTCGCTTGAAATTTTAAGTGCCAGGGGCGCTTTAAAGCCGACTGATTTTACAGTTCTGGCTGCGATGTCTTCAGCCACACCCGCCGGCATTTTTCCGGTGAGGAGGTTTGCGATATTATCAGGGCTGCCGAGCCGGCGATAGGATTCAAACGGCTGGGGAATCTCACGCTGCCGGTATTTGTCCGGGAGCCCCTCCTGGAGCAGGGCGCGGATGGTTTCCGAAACTTCGTTCGGGGCGCACAGCCGGGCTGCGACTCCCAGGGCCAGCATATCGGCGGCATTGAGGGAGGCGCCGGTAAAGACGTAGTATTTGGCGAGTTCAGATCCGACCTGGCGTGCCAGTCGCAGCATGCCGCCCAATCCGGGAAAAATGCCGATGCCGGTTTCAGGAAACGCCATGGAGCCGGCCGGGGTTGCCACGATGGCCTGGCAGGCCAGGGCGAGTTCGCTGCCGCCGCCCATAGACAGGCCATCCAGCAGGGCAATGGTCGGTTTGGCGGCGGTTTCGATTTTTAGGAACAGCCCGTGGCCTTTGCGGGTAAAGTCGACAATATCCGCAATTTTATCTGCTTTTATCTTTTCGACAAAATAACGGATGTCGGCGCCGGCAACAAACGCTTTGCCGGCCCCCTGGAAAACGATGCTCTTTACCCTGGGGTCCTCTTCGGCCTTTGTAAAGCAGGATTCCAGCTGCGTGACAACGGTTTCATTCAACGCATTCATTGCCTCCGGCCGGTTCAGCGTGATAAAGGCAACCCCGTCCTTGACCGCCAGGTCGACAAAGTGAAAATAAAAGGGTTTCGCAAGGGCTTTCTGGTCGGCCAGAATTTGCGGCATCTTGAAGTCGGGATATTTTGCGGCAATGGCCTTTACCGCCTGATAGGTTGGGTCGATCCCGATTTTGTTCATGATTTCAAACGGCCCCAGAGACCAGCGCAGGCCGATTTTAGCGCCGCGATCCGTGTCTTCAATCGTGGCGACGCCTTCATCCACCAGGGCGGCGGCCACCCCCAGACAAACGCCGTAAAACCGGTCGATCACAGTCTGGATCCGGGATTCGTCGACTTCCCCTGTTAAATCCCAGTTTTTTTTCTTTTGCAGCTGGGCCTGCAGGGCCTTGGCCGGAGCATAAAAATCCCCCAGTTCGTTTCCAAGGGTCGTGGAAGCATGCACGGCAATGGGGATACCGGTCACATTCATCAGTTCAAAGGGTCCCATGCCGATTCTGAAGGCACGCTTGGCGCCTTCCTCAATGGTGGCGATGCCGGCCAGTCCTTCTTCCAGCATGCGGACCGCTTCATTTAAGAAGGGAACAAAAAAGCGGTTGACCGCAAAACCCGGTTCGTCTTTGACGACAATGGCGGTTTTGCCGTGGAGTTTGGCAACCAGCAGGGAAGTTTCAATGGTTTCAGGGCTGGTTCCGTCATGGGGAATGACCTCCAGCAGGCGGTTTTTGGCCGGATGATAAAAATAATGCAGGCCGATAAACCGGTCCGGACGCGACGTCTGATCGGCAAATTCTCTGACGTAAAAACTGGATGTGTTGGTGGATAGGATCGTCCTGTCCGAACAGATCCGGTCCAGTTTTTTGAAGAGTTCGGATTTTACGGCTTTATCTTCAAATATCGCCTCAATGACCAGGTCTGCGTCCGCGACAGACTCTAAATTGGTGGTGGCCTGGATGCGGCCGAGAATTTCATCCACCTGAGCCGGTTTGATGATTTTGCGCTGGACGCCATCTTGAAGGGTCTTTGTGATATTGGCAAGTCCGCGCTCGACGAACTCCGATTGCGTGTCGATCATCACAACCGGGAGTCCTTCCTGGGCCAATTTCTGAGCAATGCCGCTGCCCATGTTGCCGGCGCCGATGACGCCGATTTTATTTATTTGGGTCATATCGATTTCCTCCCTCTACCGATTTTTCCACTCCGGTTTTCGTTTTTCTTCGAAACTTTTGATACCTTCAAGGGTATCTTCGGTTTTCATGAGGGTATTCAGAAACAGGTCGCTGACACCCTGCAGGGCTTTTGAAAAACTCATGCCGATATGCGCTTTGACGGCCCGCTTGTTCAGGCGGATGATCAGCGGGCTGTTGTCCGTAATCTCTTTAATCATTTTTTCAACCGCCCCGGGAAGCTGTTCGTCATCAACGGCCTGGGAGACAAATCCCAAGCAAAGTCCTTCTTTGGCCGTATAGCGCCGACCGGTGGTACAGATTTCAATCGCCTTGGACGGGCCCACGAGCTGGGGCAGGCGAATGGCGGCATACGGCGGCAGGAAACCCAGCTTGATTTCGGGCTGTCCGAAGACGGCCTGTTTGGATGCGATGATAATGTCACAGGCGATGGCCACTTCCATTCCCCCGCCGAGGCAGGCGCCGTGGACCGCGGCAATGACAGGCACTTCGAGCGTTTCAATCAGCTCGAAGACGCGATCGAATGTGGCAATCATCTCATGGACGGCTTCGGGTTTGTGATCGCCGACCTCGACGCCGGCGCACCAGCTTTTGCCTTCGCCCAATAGGACGACACATTTCAGGCTGTCGTCGGCTGCCAGCGATGCAAGTTCGGTGTTGATCTCGTTCAGCATCTCAATATTGAAAACATTGTGCTTCGGCCGGGCCAGGGTGATACGGGCAACACCGTTATCCTTGACTGCTTTTATATGTCGATATTCGGTCATTTTCCCTCTCTTCATGCTTTTTGAAAAACATAGTTTAATTGGCCGCCGGGCAAGTGGTTGGCCGCTGTTTTCATTTCCATGCCGACTTTGATTTCATTTTCAGGAAGATCGCCTGAAATCCTGCCGAAAACTTTGAAATCATCGTAATCCAGCAGGGCGATCGCGTAGGGCAGATCCCCTTCGAACCCCACCGGCGCATATTGCAGTTTGCTGTAAGTCACCAGCTTGCCTTTGCCGGCAACTTCGAACCACTCCATGTCACTGGAAAGACACTGATAACAGTCGCAGCGCGGCGGAAAGAATACCAGCCCGCAGGACTTGCAGCGGGTGCCCATGACTTTTCCGTCTTCCAGAAAATCAACAAAATCATTTATCTTGGTAATGGCGGTAAAAGTTACCGTTCCGAACTTTTTGAATCGGTCGTCTGTTTCTTTTTTAGCATTCATGTTTACCTTCCTAAAATCGTAACGTTTCCGTATAGTCCCACGCCGCCGATGTTATGGACCAGACCGATCTGGGGGTCTTTGACCTGCATGTCACCGGCTTCATCCCGGAGTTGCAGGACGATGGTCCTGACCTGTGAGCCGCCGGTGGCGCCGATGGGATGTCCCTTGGACAACAGGCCGCCGTCAATATTGACCGGTATGGATCCTTCCTTGTAGGTCTCTTTAGATTGTATCAACTCTTTTCCCTCGCCCGGTTTGGTAAAACCGAGGTCTTCATACGCCATCATTTCAGCGATGGTAAAACAGTCGTGTACTTCAGCGACATCGATATCTTTGGGCCCGATGCCGGCCATTTTGTATGCCTGCCCCGATGCTTCCCGAGCCACGGTCAATCCGTTAAAAAGATTGCGTCCGGCCAGATTCACGCTGGTAGTGGCGGCGCCCAGGCCCATGATCCAGACCGGTTTCTTTGAAAATGCCCTGGCTTTTTCTTCACCGGCGACAATGATGCAGGAACTGCCGTCGGCGTTGGCGCAGCAATCGCCGACGCGCAGGGGGCTGGCCACCGGACCGGCCATTCTGTCCTCGGGATTATGGAACATGTCAAATGTGACCGGTTTGCGGTAGATTGCCTTAGGATTTATCTGGCCGTAGGTGGCGGCTTTTACCCGGATTCGTGCCAGATCATCGGGCGTTGTCCCGTAAGTTGCCATGTGGGACCGGGCGTACATTGCGTAGTAGGCCGGCATCATGGTGCCGAACGGGCTTTCCCACTGAATGTCTGCACCGCGCCCCATCCGCTCCTGGGACTCCGAGGAAGAAATTTCGGACATTTTCTGGAATCCGAGAACCGCCACCACGTCATGAAGTCCGGATTTGACAAGCGAATAAGCCAGCCGCAGGCCCATGCTGCTGGAGGAACAGAGGGTTTCGACATAAAATGTCGGTTGCGGATTAAGACCCAGATATTCAGCCAGAACCCCGGCCGGTGACCGCTGCTTATCATATTCGGGGGCGGAACAGACCACCGACGCACCGATGTCCCTGCTTGTGATGGCGGCGTCCTGCAGCGCCTCTTTAAAGCCTTCGAATACGAGTTCGCGGACGGAACCCGGATAGCTTCGATAAAAGGTACTCTGACCCACACCGATAATTGCAACCTTTCCCATAGGCATTCTCCTGTTCAGCTAAAAACAGCGATGAAGCTGAGTTAACAACCCGACAATTAAATATGTCTTTCCGGCCGCATCCCGCCCTGCGGGAGGAGAGCCGGAAGCCAGAAACGTTTTGAGAATACTGGATTCCCGCCTGCGCGGGAATGACAAAAGGTAATGAAAAGTTTGTTTAATTGCCGTATTAAAAAAAAAGACAAAAAATCAGCGGTAACGATGAATCTGTTATCCGCTATATGTACTGTCCGCCATCGACCTTTATGACCTCGCCGGTAATGTGCCGGGCTTTGTCGGATGCCAGAAAAGAGACCACATGGGCCAGGTCTTCCGGCTGCCCCACGCGCTTTAAGACGATTTCGTTCAAGGCCATTTCAACGATCTTGTCGCGCGAATCGGAGTCCCTGAGCATTGCGGTTTCGATCAGGCCCGGGGCCACGGCGTTGACGTTGACGTTAAAGGCGCCCAGTTCCCGCGCCAGGGCCTTGGTAAAACCGATAATCCCGGCCTTGGAAGCCGAGTAGTTGGTCTGGCCGAATTTGCCGCGCAGGCCGTTGATGGAGGTTATGTTGATGATTTTGCCGGATTTTTGGTCTTTGAAGAGCGGCGCAACCTGACGGGTAAAGTTGAAGTAGCCTTTGAGATTGACCTCAATGACCCGGTCCCACTGCTCCTCGGTCATTTTCCAGGAGACACCGTCCCAGTTCATGCCGGCGTTGTTCACGAGGATGTCAATACGGCCGAATTCAGCCAGGGCGGCCTGAACAACCCGCTCGGCATCGGCAAAAGAGGAAATATCACATTGCAGGGCCAGGGCGTTGCGCCCCAGTTGGCGGATTTCATCGGCGACTTGTTGTGCTTCAGTCTCATGTTTGCGGTACGTCAGGCATACATTGGCGCCTTCCCGGGCAAGTTCAACAGAAGCTGCGGTTCCGATCCCCTGGGAACCGCCGGTGACGATTGCGTTTTTTCCTTCTAAAAGCATTGCATCCTCCACTGATACGAGTCTAAGTATGATGTCGAAATTATTCTGAAGTTGAAATCGATCAGATATTCAGCACGTTACTATTGATGACCGCCGGAACTTGCTTGCCGGAAAATTATATAAAAAGAACAATACCCATAAATTTAAAGTAAAAATATATTCGTACAATTCTGAGTTAGTCAAGAGAAAAGTCTGAATATCAGCTGATAAAGCTTTTTGCAAAGAATTTCCCATTAAAGTTAAATAATGCGGTATTAACGACAGAAATCAGCTATTTGTCCGGTGGCGTGACTATCACGGCTAATTCAGTTGACAGAACCGGCGCAGGGTTGTTAGAAGAAATCACTGGAGCAAATACCAATCGTGCCATAAATTAAGGAGGATCGGCGGTGAGGTATCCCAAAGAAGTCGTGTTGAAAGAGGGCCGTGAGGCCGTTATTCGTCCTTTGCAAAAGGATGATGAGGCATCTCTGCGCCGGTTTTATGCCGGCATTCCGGAGGGAGACCGGTGGTTCATGCGCCATGATGTCATGGACCCCGGGGTGATCGCCAAGTGGATGGATGAAATCGATAAAGACAAAGTTTTTTCGATCATTGCACTTTCGGAAGAGCGCATCGTCGGCCATGCCACCCTGCATATGCGGAAGTTCGGCTCCACCCGGCATATCGGCCGCTTTCGCCTGATGGTACTGCCGGAATTCCGATACATACGACTGGGGACCTGGCTGCTGCTGGATCTCATTCAACTGGCCATGGACAAAGGGCTGAGCGAGGTCCGCTCCGATTTTGTCGTGGGTATCGAAGAAGCCGCCATTGAGGCCGCCCACAAGTTTGATTTTTTTGAAAAAGCGGTTTTGAAAGACTATGTCAAGGATCAGCAGGGGAATCATCACGACCTGTTAATCATGATCAAACGGCTGCATAAACGCTGGGGAGACTATTGATCATTCCGGACCGGGTGCCTTTATGAACGATATCCCTCGCTTCATCAGATGGCAAACACCCCAGGGGAGTGTGGCGATCCGCTCCCGGTGTACAACCCAGGAAATTCGTACGTTAATTTTCGACAAGCAGTTCGGCACCCACGCCCATTACAAATCCCTTTACACCCGGCGTGACAGCCTGGAAAAAAACGCCGCTTTGCCGGATGCCGACGTCACCCTTGCCTTGACGGATCACAACCACATCATCGGTTTTGGCGTCCTGGCATATCCCGAACCGGGTGAACGCTGGAACAGGCTGGGGCCGCGGCTGATGATGGAAGTTAAAGCCATCGAGGTCAGCCGGAGCTGGCGGTCGGCCGGGGTGGCCAGGGGTATCATCCAGATCATGATGAGCCAGCCCATGATCGAAGATAAAATAATTTATATGGTGGGCTACTCATGGACCTGGGATCTGGACGGCGCCGGCCAATCGGCACAGGCCTATCGCCGGATGCTCATCAGGCTTTTTGAGCCCTGTGGATTCCAGGAGTATCAAACCAACGAACCGAATATTTGCCTGAAACCGGAAAATATCATGCTGGGGCGAATCGGCCGCAATGTAACCAAAGAACAGAGGGATAGTTTCAAGTGGCTGCGGTTTAATTTGTTGAATACGTGATTTCGGCATGAACTTAGTTCGTTTCTGAGTGGAGCAATGGCATATTGGATTTATGGAATGATGGAAAGGGGCTTAACAGGAACTGTCAGTTTTATTATCCAATATTCCAACATTCCATTATTCCAAGTGTGTGGCGTTGCCAGAGACTGCATTAAGATTAACAGGATTTCAATCAGTTATACTTAACGATACATTTAGGAAAGGTAGTTTCTTGAACCTTAAGCGACCCAACATTTCGGGCCGAAGGGACCTGATTCAGTCTGCCCTGGGGCAGCAGCCGGTGGACCTTTATATTCAAAATGGACGTTTGCTGAACGTCTATTCCGGTGAAATTCTGGATAATTGGAATATTGCCGTAAAAGGCCGCTCGATCGCCTATGTGGGTCCGGCCAGAGAGATGATGGGCCCGGCCACAACCGTTTTGGATGCCGAAGGGGCTTACCTGGTGCCGGGGTATATCGACCCCCATGCCCACATCGATTTTTGGGCGAATCCCCTGGCCCTGACACCGTACCTGCTGGCCGGCGGTACGACCACGGTCATGGCCGACCCCCACGATATCGTCGGCGCAACCGGTCTGCCGGGCCTGGAACTGCTCCTGGCAATGACCCGGAACCTTCCACTCAAGTTCTATTTCAGCCTGCCGGTTTCCTCGCCGCCGTTTCCAAAAATCGAAGGGGAAGACGTGGTACCTCTGGCCAGTATGGCCGGCTATTTGCAACGGGAAGAAATTCTGGCTCTGGGTGAAGTGACGCCGTGGGTTCGACTGATTGAGGGAGAAACAGAGCTGCTTCAGAAGTTCAGACTGGGCGAAACAAACGGCCGGCGGATTGAAGGGCACACCGCCGGCGCTTCATTCAGTAAACTGAATGCACTGGTGGCAGCCGGTCTGACCTCCTGCCACGAGGCCATTACTGCTGAAGAAGCACGGGAACGTCTGCGGTTGGGACTATCCGTTATGTTGCGGCATGGGTCGATCCGCAGCGACATGGCGGCATTGATCGGTTTGCTCACAGACGGCGGCGGATCCGCTTCCCATCGCATCATGTTTACTCCGGACTGGAAAAGTCCTGGGGACATACTTTCCCAAGGCTACCTGGACCACTTAATCCGCCTGGCGATCGAAAAGGGGGTTGCCCCCATCCGGGCGATTCAGATGGCCACCTTGAACCCGGCTGTTTATCTGGGGCTGGATCGCAAGGTCGGCGGCCTGGCGCCGGGGCGGCGGGCGGATATTCTGCTGGTTGATGATCTGGCTGAACCGACGCCGCGGGTTGTGATTGCCGATGGGAGGATGGTTAGTAGAGACGGAGAGATGCTTTTTACCTCTCCGCCGTTGCCGCCGTCGGCAACCCGGATTACCTGGCTGCCCCACCGGGCGATTCCGGCCGGAATCAATCCTGAAGATTTTACGGTCAGGTCGGGTTCGCAAAAGGACCATGTTACCCTGCCGGCCATCGCCATCGTCGACAAAACCATCACCCGGCGGATAGATGTCACCCTTCAGGTCAGTGCGGGCCGGGTATTGCTGCCCGAGGACAGGGACATATTAAAGATCAGCCTGCGAAGACGGGACAGATCCGGCTTTGTTACCGCTTTTCTGACCGGTTTCGGTGCAAAAATCGGGGGCCTTGCCGCCAGTGTCGCCCATGAGATGCATCAGCCCATCGTCATGGGCTGCCGCGAAGACGATATGGCCGCAGCACTGCGGCATCTGAAAAGAATCGGCGGCGGAATCGTCCTGGTAGAAGAAAAAAAGGTGCGGGCGCAAATACCCCTCCCCATCGGAGGGCTGATGTCGACGGAGTCTTTGCCGGTTCTTGCAGACCAGATGCGTTCCTTAAAAGACATCCTCACCGCCATGGGATGCCCCTTGGAAGATCCGGTTTTTACTGTCGGATTTTTAACTTTTTCAGCCCTGCCCTGGATACGGCTGACACCCGGCGGGCTGCTGGACGTCAAGCGGCTTGAGATAATATATCAGTAATATTTGAGTGTTTTAAAAATTAAGGCGCTTACAAAAAAATATTGACAATCACGGATGCTTATAATTACATTGTAGCTATTGTAGCTAAATTGTAATTTTCCAATCAACAGTCGGTGTTGCCGGCCGTTCGTATCAGTAATGGGGATGGGCATTGCAGCCCAATTGCCAATCATCTGAAATAATTAATTTTTAATACAGGATAAGACGATAGCTAACAAAACAAAAACATATAAAGGAGGGATAAGATGACAGCAACACCGGACAAAATTATGACCTGGCAAATGATTCAACCGGCCTCCCGCAACAAGGAAACCGGCGAGGTGACGCCCGGTAAAATCCAAAAATCGGAGATACCGGTTCCGGAATTAAAGCCCGGAGAGGTCCTTGTGGAAGTTGCCGGGTGCGGCGTTTGCCATACGGATCTGGGGTATTTTTACGACGGCGTTCCCACGGTATCTAAACCACCGCTTACATTGGGTCATGAAATTTCCGGCACGGTTGTGGCCGGCGATGCCGCCTGGATGGGCAAAGAGGTGATTATTCCCGCCGTCATGCCCTGCCGCCAGTGCATTTTATGCAAGACCCGCCGGGGAAACCGCTGCCTGAATCAGAAGATGCCGGGAAACAGCCTGGGAATTTACGGCGGTTTTGCCAGCCACATTCCGGTCCCCAGCGTTGATCTGTGCGAAGTCAAAAACCGCGGCGATATACCGCTGGCGCATCTGGCGGTGGTGGCCGATGCGGCCACGACCCCTTATCAGGCCGCCAAACGGGCCGATCTGCAGCCGGGCGACAATGTGATCGTTATCGGGATTACCGGCGGGGTGGGGCAGTACATGGGCCAGACAGCCAAGGCGCTGGGGGCCAAAACCGTTGTCGGAATTGCCCGGAATCAGGAAAAGCTGGATCGGGCGCTTCAGTACGGCGCTGATTTTTGTATCAATTCAACCGGCAAAGACTCCCGGGCGGTTTCGGATGAGTTCAGAGGATACTGCAAGAAGAACGGCCTGCCGAGCTTCGGCTGGAAAATATTTGAAATTACCGGCGCCAAAGCCGGACAGGAGATCGCCCTGACCCTGCTCAGCTTCGTCGGCAAGCTGGTCGTCGTCGGCTTCGGCATGGCCAAGGTTGAATATGCCGTCGGTCGCTTAATGGCATTTGACGCGGATATTTTGGGGACCTGGGGATGTCTGCCCGAATACTACCCCATTGTATTGGAGATGATCTTGAAGAAGCAGATCAACATTGAAGCATTTGTTCAAACCCGTCCCATGAGCACCATCGACGCAACGTTCGAAGAGGCCCACAAGGTGTCTCCTGATCAGCGGATCGTTTTGACGCCTGATTTTTAACAGATGAAGTTTATTTGGCAACGCAATTAAAAACCGAAAACAATTAATAAAGGAGAAAAACTATGGCTTTAGAATGGATGCCGCGAGACAATCACGCAAAAGACCATGCCCTGCATACCGACGGTCACTGGGGGACGGAAGCCCCCTGCGTGGTCTACGAGAAGCGCCCCCTGACGGACCCGGGCGGCAAGGTTGTGGACAAACTGTTCGTATCCTGGATTCGCCTGAACAATCCTCGGCAGTACAATTCGTACACCACGGAAATGGTTAAAGGTGTTATCGCCGGTTTTGAAAATGCTTCTCTGGACAGAAGCGTGGTGGCGGTTGTTTTTACCGGTACAGGCCCCTATGCATTCTGCACCGGCGGCAATACAAAAGAATATTCTGAATTCTATTCCAGAAGATGTGATGAATATGGTCAGTACATGGAGCTGTTCAACCACATGGTCGATTCCATCCTGGCGTGTAAAAAACCGGTGATTTGCCGGGTTAACGGCATGCGGGTTGCCGGTGGTCAGGAGATCGGACTGGCATGTGACATCGCCGTAGCTTCCGACCTTGCCATTTTCGGCCAGGCCGGTCCCAGGCACGGTTCAGCCCCGGCCGGCGGTTCCTCGGATTTCCTTCCCTGGTTCCTGAGTGCAGAAGATGCCATGTGGAACTGCGTATCCTGCGAGATGTGGTCGGCCTATAAAATGAAAGCAAAAGGAATGCTTTCCAAGGTGGTTCCGGTTCTTAAAATCGACGGTCAATGGGTCAGAAACCCCACGATTGTCACTGACAAATATGTTGAAGACGGAGAGATCGTTTACGGCGAATATAAATCCGGACAGGCCTTCAAAGACGGCCGGGAGATTCTCAAACAGCATCAGGAAAAAGCCGACTTTGAACTTCTTGACAAAGAGGTCAACAATGTCATCTGGAAGTTTGCCAACCTGTTCCCGGGTTGCCTGATTAAATCCATTGACGGTATCCGTCAGAAAAAGAAATTCTTCTGGGATACAATGAAAAATGACCACAGACATTGGCTGGCCGCAAATATGAGCGGCGAAGCCTTTTTGGGTTTCGGCGCATTCAATACCAAGAAAATCACCGGCCAGGATACCATCGATTTTATCAAGTTCCGACAGAATGTGGCCGACATGAAAGCTTGGGATATGGATATGTTCGCCGAAGTGCTGGGAAAACCGAAAGAATAGGATCGATAAAAAGTTCTGATGATACGACAGGCGGGCTTGTGACACAAAAGCCCGCCTGCTTTTTTGATTTTTGGAAGGATTGTTTATTCGCCTTCGCCTGAGTACCCTGCTGCTTGCAGCAGGGATGAAAGGCGAGGTGAACCGCGACCGAAGCTCAACTGAGCGAAGGCGGGTTAAAGCTACGGCGCAATTCCGCTTTGATACCCCGCAGCTTGTCGAAGATCCCGGTTTATCGGGGCTGCGGGGAGCTTCATTTTTTACCCGCTTCCGGCAGGCAGGCCATGGTGCCATCCCAGGTGTCGACTTTTTTACATCCAGAGTCATCCTCCGGGAACCAGGTGCTGGTAACGCATTTGGTTTCGGTGTAAAACGAAAAACCGTCCTTTCCCATAACGTGCAGATCTCCGAAAAAGGAATCCTTGTGACCGGTGAATCCGAAGATCCCCACCGGCACCGGGATGCCCACATTGATCCCCACCATGCCGCCGTCGGTCCGTTTGGCGAATTCCCGGGCGTAATGACCGTTCTGGGTATAAATGGCCGAACCGTTGGCAAAGCGGCTGCTGTTCATGATCGCAAGCCCTTCCTCAAAATTGTCCACCCGTTTGATGCAGAGCACCGGCCCGAAAACCTCTTCCCGGCCGATGGACATTTCCTCGGTTACATGGTCAAAAATCGTGGGGGCGATGTAGAAGCCGCCTTCATAGCCGGGGACCTTGGGATTGCGCCCGTCCAGCAACAGCCGGGCGCCCTCATCCACGCCGGTTTGAATCCAGTCGGTTACGAATTTGAGATGCCCGGCATTTACCACCGGACCCAGGTCGGTGATTTTTTCGTAGGCAGGCCCCAGCTTCATCTCGGAAGCAAACTTGACCAGCAGCTGAGCCAGTTCATCGGCAATGGCGTTTTCCACCACGACGGCCGGAAGCGCCATGCAGCGTTCCCCGGCGCAGCCGCAAAACGCATTGATAATACCGCGGGCGGTGCGCTCCAGCTTGCAGTCTCGCAGGACCAGGGCATGATTCTTGGCTTCACACAGGGCCTGCACCCGTTTGCCGTTTGCCGCTGCTGTGGCGTAAATATGCTGCCCAACCTTGGTTGAACCCACAAAGGATACGCCCTTGACCGCCGGATGCCTGAGCAGAATCTCAGCCTGTTCGCGTCCTGTGGTAAGGACGTTTAGTACGCCATCCGGGAGTCCGGCTTCCTGCCACAATTCCATCAGACGCAGGGAACTCTGGGGCACGAAACTGGCGGCCTTTAACACCATGGTATTTCCGGCGCCCAGGCAAATGGGGGTCATCCAGCCGTGGGGAATCATGGCCGGAAAGTTCCAGGGGGCAATCCCGGCGAAAACGCCGACGGGGTGATGGTAAAGCGTGGTATCATAGCCCCGGGAAACGTTCATCAGGGATTCGCCTTTCATGATATGGGGCGCGCCGCAGGCAAACTCGATCACTTCGTTGACCTTGAGGACGTCGCCCATGGCTTCATCCCATTTTTTGCCCTGCTCCATCGCCAGCAGACGGGTCAGTTCATCCAGATGTTTTTCCACCAGGGCCTTCATTCTGAAAAGCACCTGCACCCGGTTGTTGACCGGCGTGTCCGCCCAGGCCGGATAGGCCCTCTGGGCTGCCAGAATGGCGGATTCCACTTCGTCCGCCGTACACTGGGGCGCCCGGGCAATCACTTCACCCGTAGACGGGTTGTAACAATCCATATAACTGGAAGTCTTGGATTCCAGCCACTTTCCATCCGAGCAATATTTTAACTTTTTGGGATTCGCAGGCATTATATTCACTCCTTTCGCTTACTTAAAGGCAACAGTATTTTTTTCGGTTCGATCTGCAAAATAGTATCGGCGCAGGATCTTCAAGGGTGCGCGCGGATAAATCAGCTTTCTGTTCATACAAAACGACAAGGCTTATTGCAATACAAATATTAAAATTGTGAAATATTAGAATATTTGTTGACAATTGAAGTTTGCCCTAATAAATAATCGGTATCCAAACAACAATTCGCCCCAGACTCTCTGAGGAATTATGTTCAAATCCATCACCAGCAGCAAGGCGCCCCAGAAAATCATCAACCAGATACGAAATGCGATTTTAAAAGGAGAGATCGGCCCGGGGCAAAAACTTTATTCTGAAAAAAAACTGATGGAAGAGTTCGCCGTCAGCAAGTCCACCCTCAGGGAAGCATTGAGAACCCTGGAAGTCATGGGGTTGATCGAAATCAAAAAAGGGGCCAAGGGGGGAGTCTTTGTTTCCGAAGTGGATATGAAGACAACCCAGCAGAGTCTGGTCAACTTTCTTTATTTTAAAAATGTCTCAGTATATCATCTGTCGGAAATTAGAAAAGTCCTGGAGCCATATGTCGCTAAGATAGCCGCCGATGCCATTCGACCGGAAAAACTTATGGCGTTGAAAGATATCAACGACAGGTGTACCCAGGCCCTGGAGCAGGGGGATACGGAAAAGGTCGAAAAGGATATTATCCGGTTCCATCGCGTCATCGCCAATTGCTCGGAAAATCCCATTCTCGTATTCATTTTAGCCTTCGTTGAAGATCTGCTGGAAGACATCAAAAAGCAGTTGAGACCCGACAATGATTTTTTTCAGTCGGTGTTGGCGGCCCACATACGCATTTATGACGCCCTTGCCGAAGGGGACGCTGAAAAAGCTTTCAGCGAAATGTATAAAGATGTCTCAAGGGTTGAAGCGTTTCTGGCTCCGATGCAGGAAACTTTCATCAGACAGCTTGAAAAAATATAACAGATTGGGTTTGTGCTACGACAAAAGCGATGGTAAAGGATCGTTGTAAAAAAGCACTTGACACTGTGTATAAGACAATCTATGACTTTAAGAAAAGATCAAATTGCATAAATTGTGAAATATTAGGATATTTGAGTAAGCCATGACCGGGTTGTTGAATATCCGGTTTGCTGTGGAAGGCGTATGATGATTTTCGTTGTCGGAAAGATGCTGCTTGCCCATTAATGCGGGCAAGCGTCGGACGTTTTCCTGACCTTCATTGCCAATCGGGAAAACAAACCATTAACTTTTGAGAAGGGGGTATGGTTATGAAAGAAGTGAAGAGCGAGAAGATCGGACGTCGTAAGTTTATCAAGAATGCAGCGGTAGTCGGAGGGGTTGCAGCCGCGTCAACACTGGGTTTTCCGATGGTATCCCGGGCACAGACAGTCACCTTGAAGATGCAAGGCGCCTGGGGCGCAAAGGACATCTTCAACGACATGGCCATGGACTATGTAGATCGCGTCAACGCGATGGCCGGCGGCCGGCTGAAGATTCAGTATCTGATTTCAGGCGCCGTGGTTGCCGCCTTCCGCGTTCAGGATGCCGTTGATAAGGGCGTGCTTGATGCCGGACATCAGGTGTCGGTTTACTGGTACGGCAAGAGCAAGGTGGCATCGCTGTTCGGCACCGGCCCCGTCTTCGGCCAGAATGCTCACCAGGGACTGGCATGGATTTATTACGGCGGCGGCTTGGAACTCTATCAGGAACTCCTCAAGGCGCTGGGGCTCAACATCGTCGGCTTCTTTGCCATGCCGATGCCGACCCAGCCGCTGGGCTGGTTCAAGAAACCGATCAAGAGCGCCGACGACATGGTCGGCCTCAAGTACCGCACCGTGGGTCTGGCAGCCGACCTGATGCAGGCCATGGGGTTGAAGGTTACCCAGCTTCCCGGCGGCGAAATCGTGCCGGCCCTGGAACGCGGCGTTATCGAGGCTTTCGAGTTCAACAACCCGACCTCGGACAGAAGCTTCGGCGCCCAGGACGTGAGCAAGGTCTACATGCTGGGAAGCTTCCATCAGGCCGCGGAATTCTTCGAGATTCTCTTCAACAAGACCAAGTACGATGCCCTGCCGAAGGAGCACCAGGCCATTCTGAGATATGCAGCCGAAGCGGCCTCTTCGGCCAATTACTGGCGCGGACAGGATCAGTACTCCAAGGATCTGCAGTGGCTGAAGAAATCAGCGGGCGTCGGCATTTACCGCACGCCGACATCGGTTATGAAAAAGCAGTTGGAAGCTTGGGACAAACTCCTGCCGGATCTGGAGAAAGATCCGTTCTTCAAGAAGGTTGTGGCGTCACAGAAGGAATTCGCTTATCGTACGGCATACTACGATATTCTCAACTCATGCGATTACAAGCTGGCCTTCGATCATTACTTCCCCGGCGAGCTGGGATTCTAATGCGCCGGTTTTGTACCTGAACAAAATTGTTGAATACAGGGACGGCGCGGCGCTGACGGGCGCCGCGCCGAACTTGTACGTATAAACCGCAATACATTTATAGTCAGGACTATAAGGATCACAACATGAATCGTTTTCTATTTTTTATCGACCGCATGAGCCAGTGGGTGGGTAAAGCCTTTGCCTGGACCATCCTGGTGCTGTGCCTGGCGACCACTTACGAGGTGTTTGTCCGCTACGTCTTGCGAAATCCCACTGCCTGGGCGTTTGATGTCAGTTACATCATGTACGGCACCCTGTTCATGATGGCGGGCGCCTACGCGCTTTCACGAAATGCGCATGTGCGCGGCGATTTTGTCTACCGGCTGTGGCCGCCCCGGATACAGGCCTCCATCGAAATCGTGCTGTACTTTATATTTTTCTTTCCCGGCGTCCTGGCTTTAATCTATGCCGGATATGATTATGCCGCCGAATCCTGGGGGTACAGGCCCTATGGATTCACCGGGCCGATCGGGGAAATCAGCATCAACAGCCCCGCCGGGGTGCCGGTGTTTCCCCTGAAGACCGTCATACCCGTGGCCGCGTTCTTTCTACTGCTGCAGGGAATCGCGGAAGCCATACGCTGCGTGCAGTGCATTAAAACCGGCGCGTGGCCGACGCGGTTGGCGGACGTAGAAGAAATGGAAAAAGAACTGATCGAAAAGCATCGCAAGGAAGAAGAGGCCCGGCTGGCGGCTGAGCAGGCTGCCGGCCAGAGCGCAGAAGGAAAGGAGGAGGCCATATGACTGATCCGCAAGTCGCCATGTTGATGATGGGGTCCTTTATCCTGTGCATCCTCCTGGGCTTTCCCATTTGTTTTACGCTGGTCGCCATGGGCGTGGGCTTCGGCTATTACGCCTATGCCTCACCGGACCAGATGTCGCATATCTTCCAGAACCAGATTTTCGATCTGCTGGTCAACCAGACCTATTCGGTTATGATCAACGACGTTTTGGTGGCGGTCCCGCTGTTCCTTTTCATGGGGTATATCGTTGAACGCGCCAACATCGTGGAGCGGCTGTTCTATTCTCTGAATATTGCCGCCCGCGTCGTACCCGGCGCCATGGCGGTTGCAGCCCTGGTGACCTGTGCCGTCTTTGCCACCGCCGTCGGCATTGTCGGCGCCGTGGTGACCCTGATGGGCCTCTTGGCGTTTCCGGCCCTCTTGAAAGCCGGCTATGATGAGAAGCTGGCGGCCGGTGTCGTTTGCGCCGGCGGCTGCCTCGGCATCCTGATCCCGCCGAGCATCATGCTGATCGTTTATGGTGCGGTGTCCGGCGTCTCCGTGGTAAGGCTGTATGCCGGTGCGTTGATTCCCGGGTTTATGCTGGCCAGTCTCTATATTATGTACGTGATCGGTCGGGCCGTTCTGAACCCCAAGCTGGCGCCCAAACCGCCCAAGGAACAGTGGGATATTCCGACCAAAGAGCTTTTCGTGATGCTGCTGACGTCGTTTGTGCCGCTGGCCGTTCTGATCCTGTCGGTTCTGGGGGCCATTCTGTTCGGGCTGGCGACCCCCTCCGAGGCCGCATCCGTGGGGGCCTTCGGCAGCATCGTCCTGGCGGCGAGCTATCGCGAACTTACCTGGGACCGCCTGAAACAGTCGGTCTATCTGACGACGCGCACCTCGGCCATGGTCTGCTGGCTGTTCGTGGGCTCCTGGACTTTTTCATCGGTCTTTTCCTACCTCGGCGGCCATCATGTCATCGAAGAATTTGTGATCGGCCTGAACCTTCCGCCGGTCTTGTTTCTGCTGCTGGCCCAGGTCATCATCTTTCTTTTGGGCTGGCCCCTGGAGTGGAGCGAAATCATCATCATTTTTGTTCCGATTTTTCTGCCGCTGCTGGATGCCTTCAAGATCGACCCCTTGTTTTTCGGGATTCTGGTGGCACTCAACCTGCAGACTTCGTTCCTGACGCCGCCCATGGCAATGTCGTGCTATTATCTGAAAGGAATCGCGCCGCCCCATATCCAGCTGACCACGATTTTTAAAGGGGCGTTGCCGTTTCTGTTCATGGTGATCATTGCCATGGTTGTTTTGTATCAATTCCCGATCATAACAACCTGGCTGCCGGACATGGTCTACGGCGTGCCCAAGTAGCGAAAGAAAAGCCCCTTTTGGGGTTTATGGATAAATACAAAAATGGATTTGCCTCTGATCAGTGCCGTTGAAGCGGCAGCAGCCATCCGTGACGGTCGGATCACCTCTGAAGAGCTGGTGCAGGCCTGCCTCGATCACATCGCGACGACTGAAGATAAGGTCTGCGCCTGGGCCCATCTGGACCCGGCGCATGCCTTGGAACAGGCCCGGGCTGTGGATCGCCTGCAGCGGGAAGGCAAGCCCCTGGGTGCGCTCCATGGCGTTCCGGTGGGCGTCAAGGATATTTTCGATACCCATGACATGCCCACCGAGGACGGTACGGTGCTGCATGCCGGACGGCAGCCCCAACAGGATGCCGCGGCCGTCGCCCGGTTGCGGGCAGCCGGTGCGGTTATTCTGGGAAAGACCGTTACCACCGAGCTGGCGGTATACGCACCGGGCAAGACCCGCAACCCGCATGATCTGGAGCGGTCGCCCGGCGGTTCTTCGAGCGGTTCGGCCGCAGCGGTGGCGGCGGGCATGGTGACGTTGGCTGTCGGCACGCAGACCAACGGATCGGTCATCCGGCCGGCATCTTACTGCGGGATATTCGGCTTCAAACCCAGTTACGGCCGTATTTCCCGGCACCGGGTGCTTCAGCAGTCCCGTCCCCTGGACCAGATCGGGGTGTTTGCCCGAACTGTGGAAGATACGGCGCTGATCACGGAACAGCTCATGGGGTTTGACGAACACGACCCCGATACGCGGCTGCGGGCCCGTCCGCCGCTGGTTAAGACCGCAGCCGAGGACCCGCCTTTTCAGCCGCGGCTGGCATTCGTCAAAACGCCCATGTGGGATCAGGCTGAGTCTGACACCCGGGAAGCCTTTACGGAACTGGTCACGCATCTGGGTGAAATTGCAGATGAAGTCGCACTTCCGGAAATTTTCAACGATGCGGTTTTGCTGCATCGTACGATCATGGAAGCGGACCTGGCCCGGAGCTTTGCGCCGGAATATGACCGCGGCAAGGACAAGCTGAGTGCCATCCTGCGGGAGATGATCGAGCGCGGGCAGAAGGTGTTGGCAAAAGATTACAACCATGCGCTGGGCCGGATACCGGTTCTCAACCGTGCGTTCGATAATATATTTGACTGGCATGACGCCATATTGACGCCTGCCACGACCGGGGTGGCGCCTGTCGGTCTGGAATCGACGGGCAGCCCGGTTTTTTGCACCATTTGGACGCTGTGCGGAATGCCGGCCATTACGCTGCCCATCCTGCAGGGCGCAGCCGGCATGCCGCTGGGGGTGCAGCTGGTCGGTGTGAAAGGGGATGATGCCCGGCTGCTCAGAACGGCCCGCTGGCTGACGGCGTATGTTGCCGGCGACTAACGCAACAGGCAGAAAAAAACAGTGGTTTCAGAAGAAAGTTTTTGAAAGGAGCATCGTAACTCATGAGCAATATAAGCAATATAATCAGCGGAGGAATCGCAGTGTCATTGGCCTTGGTATTTTTGCTTTACTATGCCATCCGGCTGCATTCCATTCCGCTTTGGATCATCATTGTGGCCAATCTTGTCTTACTCGTATACGACTTCTATAAATCGATCAAGGAAGGCGAGGAGCATATTTAGCAAAGCGATCTGGTCACCACCGGTATGGGAATACGATCATACCGGTGTTCGGATTTGCGTTGGCTCGAGATATTGATCCTGAAATAATGCAGCGTTAGGCGCAGGCGCGGAGATTAAAATAACGGCCCGGCAGACAGCAATCGCTGTCTGCCGGGCCGTTTCTTATGGCCGGTACCCCTCTTACAGCAACAACATGTTATAGCCGTTGTCAAAATCCCGTTCCGGCTCAGCCGCCGGACAATTTTATTTCACCTGGAATATAGTTTTGACACCCCCTCCATGAACGCTAAAGGGTTGCTCAGGCCACCCGGTCTTTGGGTTCGCGACCGGCGAAAAAAGCATCCAGATTGTCAAGGGCCCTGAAACCCATGGCGTCCCGGGTTTCCCTGGTGGCGCTGCCGATGTGCGGCATCAAAAACACGTTGGTCAACTTCCTGTATTCCGGATGGATGTCGGGTTCGTTATTGTACACGTCCAGTCCGGCGGCGGTAAGCTTGCCGGATTTGAGCGCCGCGATCAGGGCCTCGTCGTCGATGACCACGCCGCGGCTGGCATTGACCACGATCGCCCCGTCCGGCAGAAGCGCAATCATCTCTGCGTTCAAGAGCTTTACGGTTTGCGGGGACGCCACTGTGTGGAGCGTCAGAAAGTCGCAGTGCGGCATCAGTTCCGCGGGCGTTTGATGAAAGACGGCGCCTTCTTCAAGCTCCGGGGGCAGTCTTTTGATATCGTTATAGTGGACTTCCATGTCGAATCCGCGGGCACGCCGGGCGACCACCTGTCCGACCCGTCCGAATCCGAGAATTCCCAGGCGCTTGCCCGTCACCTGGGTACCCACCATGAAACTGGGGCTCCAGTCTTTCCACTCCCTACTGCGCACCAGGCGTTCGCCCTCGCTGGCCCGGCGCGCTGCGCCCAGCATCAGCATCATAGTCAGTTCCGCCGTGGCATCGGACAAGACCTCGGGCGTATTGGTTACCACCATTTTCCGTTTCTTGGCGGCTTCGGTATCCACATGATCGTAGCCCACGGAAAAATTGGCGATGATGCGCACGCTTTCAGGCAGACGGGCGATAACATCGGCGTTAAAGCTTTCAGTGTGGCAGGGCATAATGGCATCGGCTCCCTTGGCGCGTTCGATGATCTCATTGCTTGAGTAGAGGGCATCATCGGGATTCAGGATGGGGGTGTAGTCTCTGCAAAGACGTTCCTCGACGCTATTCGGAAGTTTGCGGGTAACAAGTACGACGGGCTTCATGGTTGAATCCTCCTTGATTTTTCGACCTGTTTATTATGCTGAATTATCCTATAGACGTAATTTGCTTGCGACCGCCCCCAGTATCATAAAAGTGCCTATGATTGTCAACGCCTAAAACCATGGGGATGAGACCGCCATCATGTTTTTCACGGACACTTGGACCGGGCGTTTATAACAAAGCAATGCTGCCATACGGTGTAGATATTTGGTGTTGACAGCCATACCTAAAACAACGTATCGAAAAAAAACGAACTGTCTTATTAACTGTTGTCGCCTGTCAGGCCATGGTGTGGCGGACGCAAAAAAATATGGAGGTTAAGAACATGAAGCCGAAAGTGCTGGTTACGCGCGAGGTGTTCGATGATGTACTGGAATACCTATCTCAGTACGTTGAAGTACAATCCAATCAGTCGGACAGGCCGATGAACCCGCAGGCGCTGGCCGCCGCGCTTTCCGATAAGCAGGGGGCCGTCATTACCATTGCGGACCGGATTGACGAGGCGCTGCTGAAGCGCTGTCCGAATTTAAAGGTCGTTTGCAATGTGGCTGTGGGAACCAACAACATTGACCTGGAGGCCTGTCGCAACGCCGGCGTCATGGCCACCAATACCCCCGGGGTTCTGGAAGACAGCACTGCGGATTTTACCTGGGCTTTAATCCTTGCTGCTGCCCGCAGGGTAACCGAAGCAGAGGCCTATCTGCGCAATGGCGCCTGGGACCGCTGGAAGCTAAAGCAATTGCTGGGCACGGATGTCCACCATGCCACATTGGGGATTTTGGGGATGGGCGGCATCGGCCGGGTGGTGGCCCGGCGGGCGCTTGGGTTCGATATGACGGTGGTCTATCACAATACCCGGCGGGCGCCTAAAGATGTCGAGAAGACCTGCCGGGCGAAGTTTGTGAGCAAGGAGGAACTGCTGTCCCAGGCGGATATCGTGACGCTGCATGTCCCTTATTCAGCGGAAACCCACCATCTCATCGGCCGGACGGAACTGGCGCAGATGAAATCCACGGCGATTCTGATCAACACCGCCCGGGGCGGCGTGGTGGACGATACGGCGCTGGTCGCGGCGCTCCGGGACGGAACGATTGCCGCTGCCGGTCTCGATGTGTTTGAAAATGAACCGAAATTAAATCCGGAATTTCTCGGGCTTAAAAATGTCGTCTTAACCCCCCACATCGCCAGTTCATCGAGGGTCACGCGGCATAAAATGGCAATGCTGGCCGCCCAAAATCTGGTGGCGGCCCTAACCGGGGAAACACCGCCGAATCTTTTGAATCCGCCCGCCTGATTTTATTTTAAGAAAAGTCTGTTCCTTAGGACAAGCTATCGTTTAGTGGTTCTGCCTTAAGCAATGAAAGGCAATAAATCCGAAGCACTAAATCCGAAAACCGAAACAATACTTAATGACCAAATTTCTAATAATCCAAACATGACAATATCGGTACGAATGTATCCTGTTTTTGTCATTCGTGCATTCGATATTAGAATTTGTTTCGAATTTCGATATTCGGCCTGCCTTGGTGCGACATATCAGGCTTATTTACCGGAACGGATTTTTCTGCTCCTAAAAGTTTATTTGATCCTGACGTTGGATGTAACGGTCTGGGCCAGGGATTTCGGATTTGCCAGTGGCATTTGTGTAAACCATGCCCTATGGGCTTAGACCAAAGCCGGGCTTTCTGGCTCCGGATCTTTCCTTTACCGAAATGGGTTTTGGAAAAATACCAGTGCCTCAGCAGATAAAGATGTCTACCGGTACTTTGCTGATCAGGCGGGCGCCGGTTTCGGTCACCACGAAAACGCTTTCGACTCCGGCGGCAAATTCGTTCTGAAAGACCATTTTGGGTTCCAGGGCAAAAACCATTCCCGGTTTTAAACAATCTTCCTTGTCCCGGGCGATAAAAGGGGGTTCGATCAGTTCCAGACCGATGCCGTGGCCCACAAAGGTGACCTTGAGTCCCGGCGGTCCCAGATAGGGGTCGGCATAGCCCAGCGATTCAGCCGTTTTCAGAGAACACTGGAAAAGCGCTGCCACAGTCATTCCAGGCTTTACAGATGCCAATACGGCGTTGTGGATTTCGATTGCCGCCCGGCAGGCTCTCAGGGCATGGGCGGGAATGGACCCGATGGCGAACATGCGGGTTTCGTCCATGTGATAGCCGTTTAAGACAAACCCCAGATCCACCATGATGGGTTCGTTCGGCGCAAGCGGTTTTGCGCTGCCGCCGCAGGGAAACGCCGCCGACGTGCCTGCGCCACTGGCCGGCGAATCCAGCAGCCCCACCAGCCCGCCGCTCTTTCCGCTGAGGACGTGCCAGGGATACCCCTCGGTCAGAAAATCCCGCACCCGCAGCTTGGCGCCGTGTCCCAGCTTGCGGGCAAAGGTTTCGAACATGCCGGCAAATTCCATTTCGCTGAGTCCAGGCCGGATGATGGTTTGCATGTATTCAAATGTCCGGCAGGACATGTCGGCGGTCCGCTCCAGTTGTTCGATTTCCCAATCCGACTTGATCATGCGGACCTGGAGAATGAAGCGAGAGCCGTCGACAAAATCTTTAGCGGGGAACAGGCGCCGGTAAAAATAGAATGTTTTGACCGGCAGTACGTCAAACTCAAACCCGTTGACTTCCGGAAGCTGTCCATAATAATCGGATATAAGGCCCGGTACTTCCTTGATGGATTCGATTCCCACAATCTGTTTCAAGGGAGATTCCGCCCGGGCCCGCGGCAGGTAGCGTTTGATGAATAGAAGGGGCTCTCCTTCGGCCGGGATAAAGAGAAAACCATTCTGGGCGGTGCCTGAAAAGTAAAACAGATCCACCCGTTGAACAATAAAAAGGCCGCCGATTTCCTTTTGTTGTAATATCGTCTGGATGTTCAGCAGCCGCTGGGCTATTTCCCCGGCAGGGACGGTGAAGGGCTGCGGGGATTCACGGTTTGATTGATGCTCAGGCTCGTCGGGCTTCATCATGTCGGTAATATTACAAAAAGGAAATGAATAATCAAGGGGGATAGCACTAACCCGGTTCTTTTATAAAAATGTTCAGTATTTTTCATAAGGATAGCCCGAAAAATCCTTAACATGAATTTGACATATTCGTAAAAAGTTCTAAATCCCGTCATGCCTGCCCCGCATCGCGTGCGGGATAAACTTCGGCCGTCATCCAACCACGCTTTCGCGTGGTGAAATCATTGGAATTCCTTTGTTAATTATTTTCTTGACAGCCCTTTTCAATAAAGCTAATATATAGCTATAATATAACTAATTTGAAAATACAAATATTCCTTGACAGGTGCAAGCCGGGGGTATAGTTGCATTGTAGCTTTTAAAGAAAAAAATCAATTTAAAAGCGTCTATTTTTTGGACTCATGGCATACAGATTGATAGAACAACAACCTTAGCTGTTTGCTAAAATATGTCACGGATATAGGCAATTAAAAGGGGAAAAAAATGAGGTACGCAGAAACAGGGTTTAATTTGGAAATCGATTTAACCCGGGGAAATATCGAAAGGGTAGAAACCGACCCCAGAGACACCGAACTTTACCTGGGAGGTTTAGGTACGAATGCCAAGATATTGTGGGATAGGGTTCCTCCTGAAGTAGAACCTTTTTCTCCTGATAATCTGCTCATATTCAGCGCCGGTCTTTTATGCGGCACACCGGCTACCGGTTGTAACCGTACCATTGTTTCCACCATTTCTCCCCAGACTCAGTTAATGGCATTTTCAATGATGGGGGGATTTTGGGCGCCGGAATTGAAGTATGCCGGTTATGACAAAGTGATCCTGCGCGGCAAGTCCCCTGACCTGGTTTATTTGTGGATAAACGATGACAAAGTCGAAATACGGGATGCCGCCCATTTGAAGGGTAAAGGGACTGTTGAAACCGCAGAACTCATTCGCAAGGAGCTGGCGGAACCCAAAGCCCAGGTGGCTGCCATCGGCCTGGCCGGTGAAAACAGGGTCTATTTTGCGTCCATCGAGCAGGGCCGGTCCAGCGCCAGCCGCGGCGGGATAGGGGCCGTTATGGGCGACAAAGGGGTGAAGGCCATCGCTGTTCGCGGAACAAAGGACATCAATATTTCCCAACCGGCTGAATACCTGGGGCTTTGCAATGAAGTGCTGGAATATATCAAATTCAGAAACGAAAATCCGGTGCCGGGGGTAATGCCCATTTTAGCCGGGCTTGGGTCGCCCCAGGAGATGGCCATCCATGACGAGAAGTGGCATACCGAGAATTTCATGTGGGGGAATTCCCGCACCCGCAGAAAGGATTTTTGGAATGATGAAGTTGCACAGGCGTGGACCGAGACCATGAACAATGCCCGGACGCGGCTGATCAGTTGCTATAACTGTCCGATGACATGCGGGGCAACCATTTCCATGCCGGGACTTCCGACATATATGATGAAATGCTTCTCGAAGCTTACGTACACCATGGCGGCCATGTCGGATCTGGATTTTGGTTTGCGAATCGCCCAAAGCGCTACAGAGTATGGTGTGGACGGATTCTCAGCCCCGCAAGTCATGGCTTTCGCCCTTGAGCTCTACGAAAACGGCATTTTGACGGACGAACACTTCCAGGGGATGCCGTCCGATAACGAGGGGAGATTTTATTGGCTGCTTGATAGAATTGTCCGGCGGGAAGGGATAGGCGATGTTCTGGCCAACGGGACGTATTGGGCGGCTAAAGAGATCGGTAACGGCGCCGAAGCATATGCCCATAACAACATCAAGAAGCACGAGCAGCTGCCCCTTAAGCTATCCATGCTGAATCCCATTTATTTCCTGATGTACAGCACAGGAGAGAAAATAAACATCACACAGATCGAAGGGCAGTTCCCCCAGGCGCCTTGGCCCACAAGAGAGGAGCGCGAAGCGTTTGTAAAGGATTGGTTCCAGGTTCCCGACGAAAAATTCAAGCAATACCTTCTGGACTGGGAGCTGCGGGGAGAAAACTCAATTCCTTATTACCCGACGGTCCAAATGTGCTGCGATATTGTCGACTGGCAGGAGCGGATGCACTACATTGATGACGCCTTGGGGATGTGCTCCGGTCTGTCTTCATTTCCCCTGAAGCCTCCCTATCATATACACAATTACCCGAAATTTATCTCAGCAGGGGCCGGCTTCGATATGGATGAAGAAAAACTGACCCAGGCAGCCAAAAGATACCGGACTTTAGTCAGAGCCATTAATATCAGAAGGGGGATGCGCAGAAAAGATGAAAAGCCTCCGGAGAACCACTGGAAGAAAAGATTTCCCGAACTTGAAAAGGAGCTTCTGGATACCTATTACAAATTCAAAGGGTGGAACAATGACGGTATTCCTACCAAATCGTATTTACATGAGATGGGGCTGGATTACGTTGCAAAAGATTTTTTGAAGCGGGGTATCTTGACGGACAGTGAAGACGCTCCTTCCGAAGAGGATTCGGCGAAAAAAGAGTAGTAATAACGCTTAGGGGGTGATTGCCGTGACGGCCGAGAAAAAAAAGAAACTAGTCAAAACCATAAAAATTGATGTGGATAAATGTAATGGGTGCCGGGCCTGTGAGGTAATCTGCTCCGCCTTTCACGCCGCGCCGAAATATAGCAGCAACAATCCGGCGAGGTCTCGTATCCGGGTGATCCGAGACCCCCTCAGAGACGTATATGTCCCTGTAAAGGCAGGAGATTATGCCGTTGCCGAATGTGCCGGCAGAGACAAATATACGATTGACGGAAAGGAATACGATGAGTGTTCCTTCTGCAGGGCTTCCTGCCCATCCAGAAAGGAGTTCAAAGAACCTGATTCCGGTCTGCCGCTAAAATGTGATATGTGCGAGGGCGAAGATGAGCCTTTGTGTGTGAAGTGGTGCCTTGTTGATGCCCTGACATATGAGGAAAGGGAAGAAGAGGCCGAAGAACAGGTGGAGCAGGAGGAGTTGGAGGTCGGACTGGAATCCCTTGCAAGCAAATTTGGTGTACAGAAGGTAAGGGACACCATTGCCCGGCTGTCAAAGAAGGGCGAAAACCCCAGGGTAAAAAAAGAGGATTGAAAATTCAGTGGAGACTGTAGCCCCCTTCATAGAAGTTATCGACGAGATAAAAGAGGCCGGTGGAGAGGTTTTCAAGCTGTGCTTTCAGTGCGGACTGTGCGATACGGTTTGTCCTTGGAATCGGGTCAGACAATTCAGCATTCGCAAGATCATCCGTCAAGCCACGTTCGGTTTGACGGAGATAGACGGCGAAGATATATGGCGATGTACGACCTGCGGAAATTGCCCCCGGCATTGCCCCAGGGGCGTAAAACAGATAGAAATGGGGGTGTCCTTGCGCCGGATCGCTTCGGCTTATGAGGTTTTCCCCGCTTCTGTCCGTCCCGCCCGCACGGCCAGAGCCAGTCTTATTTCTGAAGGCAACCCCCTGCAGTTTGAACGAAAAAAGCGAGGGGATTGGGCAAAAGATCTTTCTGTGAAACCGTTCACGGAAGGTATGGAGGTGTTATATTTCGTCGGCTGTTACCTCAGCTATGATCCCAGAATGAAAAAAGTCGCTGCTGCCACAGCCGATATCCTTAAAAAAGCCGGGATCGATTTTGGGATATTAGGCGACAAGGAGAATTGCTGCGGCGAAAGCATCCGCAAGACCGGCAGCGAAGAGGTATTTAAAACCCTGGCCAGGGAAAACATCAAAACGTTCATCGAAAATGGCGTAAAGAAAATATTGGTCTCGTCCCCCCACTGCTACCACACCTTCAAAAACGAATATCCCGAATTTATGGTGAACTTTGAGGTGGTTCATGCCTCTCAATATATTTTGGACCTTATCAATACGGGCAGACTTCAACTCGCCGGTGAGTATGGGAAAAAAGTCACGTATCATGACCCCTGTTACCTGGGGCGTCATAATGACATGTACGACGCGCCCCGGGAGGTTCTCCAGAAGATACCGGGACTTAGACTGATTGAGATGCCTGATTCACGCAAAAACAGCCTCTGCTGCGGCGGCGGCGGCGGCCGGATCTGGATGGATACACCCAAGAGTGAAAGATTTTCGGACCTCAGATTACAACAAGCCAATGCGGTCGGGGCTGAGGTGCTGGTGACGGCCTGTCCTTACTGCATCACCAATTTCGAGGAAAGCAGGTTAAACTTGGAGGTTGAGGATGTCCTGGAGGTTAAGGATATAACAGAAATTATCCAGGAAGTAATTTAGTGTCCGTCCGTAAACGGCACCTTTTGGCCCAGGGCGGCGTTCTCACCTTTTTGCAATCCTCGGAATAGGCATGCTATGCTATGCTTGCGGTTGCATACAGGTTCGGGCCTTGCCCTATACCAAAATTTACCGTTTACAGACGGACACGAATTGGAAAACTTAATTATCTGCAAAACACAAGTTTATTTCAAGTCAAGATGGCGGCCAAGCGGCTGACTGAACTTTTTGGATAACCATATTGAGGAATCTCAGACCCCTGATGAGGAGATAGAACGTGGAAAATGAAGTATTGCCGACAGAAATCATTCAACAATTTTCCGGAAGCCTTGGCGACAGTAATTTTGGGGACGTTTTGGTTGTGGGTGGCGGGGTCAGCGGTATTCAAGCCTCCCTTGACCTTGCCACCGCGGGCTTTAAGGTTTATCTGGTCGAGAAAGGGCCGAGCATCGGCGGCCATATGGCCCAGCTGGACAAGACCTTTCCCACCAATGACTGCTCCATGTGAATACTCTCGCCCAAACTGGTCGAGGTCGGCCGGCATCCCAACATAGAAATCCTGACCCTTACTGAAGTCGACAGGGTAAAAGGAGAAGCAGGTGACTTCAAGGTAACCCTGACGAAGAAGCCCCGGTATATTTTAGAGGATAAATGCACGGGTTGTACAACCTGTGTAAAATACTGCCCGGTGGAATACCCTGATCCATTTAATCAGGAAATATCCAAGAATAAAGCCGTCCATGTATACTTTTCCCAGGCCATTCCCCTTGTCACGTATATTGATGAAAACTGTCTCTTCCTGAAGGAAAAGAAATGTGATATCTGCCGGGGCGTATGCCAGAATGACGCCATAGATTTCAATCAAACGGCGGAGGAGGTCGAGGTAAACGTAGGGGCGATCATACTGTCTTCCGGCGTTGAGCCGTTTGATCCCAAGGTGAGGGATGAATATGGCTACGGAAAGATGCAGAACGTGGTAACCAGTATGGACTATGAACGGCTGCTGTCCTCCACCGGTCCATACGGCGGCGAAGTGCTGCGTACCTCCGACAAAGCGCATCCCCGCAAAATCGCCTGGGTTCAATGCGTCGGTTCCAGACGGGTAACCCCGGGTGAGAACAGCTATTGTTCAGGCGTGTGCTGCACCTATACCCAGAAACAGGTCATTCTGACAAAAGACCATTACGCAGACGCAGCATGTACGATATTCCATAACGATATTCGTTCCCATGGCAAGGATTTTGAACGATACTATCAAAGAGCGGAGAAACTCCCCGGGGTTCGATTTATCAGAAGCTACGTCGCCATCGATAGAGAGATACCGGAAAGCAAGAATGTCGTCGTAAGATATGCGACCAACGACGAGGGCGTAAAAGAGGAAGAATTCGAGCTGGTGGTATTGTCCGTTGGATTGAACCCGCCCGCTGATGTGAAGGGCCTGGCAAACACGTTCGGCATCGAGCTTGATTCACACGGATTCTGTAAAACAAGCCCTTCCAATCCCATGTTAACCAACAGGCCGGGGATTTTTGTAAGCGGGGCCTTCCAGGGTCCTACGGATATCCCCGAATCGGTTTTTAGCGCTAGCGGGGCCGGCGATCAATGCGGTGAATTCCTTGACTACCGGCGGGGGAAGCTGTCCACGGAAAGAATATATCCCCCCGAGAAGGATGTCTCCAGGGAAGCGCCGAAGATAGGCGTTTTTGTGTGCCATTGCGGAGCGAATATCGGAAGCGTGGTAAACGTTCCTTCCATCGTTGAATATGTCTTGACCTTACCCGATGTCGTTTATGCCACGGAACAGCTGTTTTCATGTGCGACCAATTCCGCCAGGGAAATAACCGACCTGGCAAAGGAAAAAGGGCTCAATCGGGTGGTTATCGGCGCCTGCTCTCCCAGGACCCTTGAACCGTTATTCCGGGACACCCTTCGAGAGGCGGGACTGAATCAATATTACTGTGAGATGGCGAATATCAGGGAGCATAACTCCTGGGTTCACACCAAGGAAAAGGAAGCGGCCACCCGGAAGGCCAAGGATATCGTCCGGATGTCGGTGGCGCGGGCGCGCTATCTGGAGCCGTTGCAGGAATTTGATCTGCCGGTTAACAAGACGGCCTTAGTGGTCGGCGGCGGTGTTGCCGGCATGACGTGCGCCCTCTCCATCGCCAGGCAGGGACATCCGGTTCACCTGGTGGAAAAGGTGGCAGCCCTGGGGGGAATGGCGCGAAGGATTCACACCATCCTGGAAGGAATGGATGTTCAGGCATATTTAGATGACATGATACGCGCGGTTTATAAGAACCCCTTGATACATGTATCTCATAACGCCACCATCACGGACGTTTCCGGGTATGTGGGAAATTTTATAACCACGGTGGAAACCGAAGGCAGCGTCAAGGAGATAAAACATGGCGCCTCCGTCATTGCCATCGGTGCGGATGTATATAAACCAACCGAATACCTGTATGGCGAAAACGACAAGGTGTTCACCCACCTTGAGCTGGGGGAGCAGATCGCCAAAGGAAATGAAAAGGTCACCCAGGCCGAGAGTCTGGTAATGATCCAATGCGTCGGCTGCAGGAATGAGGACAGAAATTACTGCAGCAGGGTCTGTTGCAGCCATGCCGTAAAGAACGCCTTGAAACTGAAAGAGATAAACCCTGGGATGCTGATCTATATCCTTTTCAGGGACATGCGAACGTATGGGTTCAGAGAGGACTTTTACCGGGAGGCGTCGGACAAAGATGTAAAGTTCATCCGTTATGAGCCGGAGGACCCGCCCCGGGTGGAAGCGGTGGAAGGGGGGGGCAAGTCCATTTTAAGGGTAACCGTTCCTGATCCTATTTTGGGTGACAGGCTTGCAATAGATGCCGATGTTCTTTCTTTGGCCGCCGCTGTCATTCCCTCTGCAGAAACCAATAAAGTGGCCGGATTATTCAAGGTAACCTTGAGCCCGGATAATTTTTTCAAAGAGGCTCATGTCAAATTAAAACCGGTTGAGTTTGCTGCAGACGGCGTTTTTCTTTGTGGAACCGCTCACTATCCCAAGCATATACCGGAAACGATCAACCAGGCTTATGGCGCTGCCGGCCGGGTCTTAACGCTTCTTTCAAAAGATACCGTCACAGCCTCAGCCTCGGTTGCCGTGGTAACAGACGACGATTGCGTATCGTGCGGGGCTTGTATTACAGCTTGTACCTATGACGCCATCGCGTTTCGTGATACGCCCCGGGGCAAAAAGGCCTGGGTGAATCCTGTTATCTGTAAAGGGGACGGGGTCTGTAACGCAAAGTGTCCAACCGGAGCGATTGCCCTCAAGCACTTTACAGATGAAGCGCTCTGTAGCCAGATTGATGCAGCGGTTTCAGCGGAAGAGATCATAAAACAAATTGATGCGGCAATTGGAGCGGTGTAGACGTCTACGAATGAATTAGGCCGGAATGACTGACAAAGGTGGTGAAATCAAATGAGTACGGGTCTTAAATTTAAACCAAGAATATTAGGTTTTGTCTGCCATTGGTGAGCGTACGGCGCTGCGGACCTGGCTGGAGTTTCCAGACTACAATATACCAATGAGATCAGGCTTATTCGCGTCATGTGTTCCGGCAGAGTCGACCTGGAATTCATACTCAGGGCCTTCTCAAATGGACAGGATGGCGTCTTAATCGGCGGCTGCCGCTTAAATGAATGTAATTATATTACCCATGGAAATTACGATGCATTAAGCAATACGCATCTATGTAAAAAAATAATGGAACACATCGGCCTGGACCCGGAAAGGTTGCGGATCGCATTCATGTCCGGTGCCGACGGGATCCTTTTGGCTGAAGTTATTAATGATTTTACCCGCAAGGTGAAGGAATTGGGCCCTCTCGGCAAGGGCGAAGGCATCGATGAAAAGGGATTAAAATTCAAGCTTGAAGCCGCTAGAAAATTAGTCCCTTACATTCGACTGGTTGAAAGAGAGCGGCTGAGAATCCCTGTTAAATCGGAAGAAATGTATCATCAATTTTTCAACAGCGACGAATTTAACAGGCTCTTTGATGAATTAATCGGCGATCAATTGGCCGTCAGCCAGATCACGTCGCTCCTGGGGGAAAGACCCCTTTCCACCGGAGAAATCGCCGAGCGTTTAGGCCTGAATCCGTCTGAAGTGTCCAGGCACATGAACAGTTCATCAAGGCATGGATTCGTCCGGTACGATGCAAGCCGGAACTGCTATACGCTCGCGTAGGGTCAGTTTTAAATCTTCGGGGTTATTAATATGACTTTATCGGTGATAGTGCGGGAAACAGACCAGCGTAAGAATAATATTAGGACAGTGGCTATGGATAATGAAAGAATCGATCAGATCATTGATAAACATCAGGGCGAAGCCAGTTCACTCATTCAAGTACTACTGGAGATTCAGAGTGAAAACAATTGGCTTCCCAAGGAAGCGTTAGAGAGGGTCAGCGAGAAGTTGCACGTCCCGTTGACCCGGATACAGCACATTGCCACCTTTTATAAAGCCTTTAGCTTAGTCCCCAAGGGGCGTCATGGCATTCACGTTTGCATGGGGACGGCCTGTCATGTCCGTGGCGCCGGGCGCGTCCTCGATACGGTGCAGGACCTGACGGGGATTAAACCCGGCGAAACGGACCTAGAGTTGAAGTTCAGCCTGGAGACCGTTAACTGCCTCGGCTGCTGCGCCTTGGGACCGGTGGTGGAAATCGATGGGAAGACTCACGGGAAGATGGCGCCGACCAAGACGGCAGACGTATTAAAAAACTACGAGTAGGGGAAAAATATGGCGCGGTTGAATTCGCCTGAAGCTTTAGAGAACTTCAGACAAGAGATAGTGTCCAAAAGAGACCCGAACACACCCTGCATCTCAATCTGTGCCGGGGCCGGTTGCATTGCATCCGGTGCAGATGAAGTCATTGCCGCTTTTAAGGCAGAGCTTGAAAAACAGGGCTTAACGGCTGATGTGGATACCAAGGGTACCGGGTGTCCCGGTTTTTGCGAGAGAGGACCCGTTGTGGTAATTTATCCCGAGGAGATATGCTATCTCCAGGTGACGCCACAAGATGTTCCCGAGATAGTCTCCCGGACCATAAAAGAGAAAAAGGTCGTTGATCGCCTGCTCTTTGAAGACCCGACCACAGGCGAAAAAGCAATCCATGAATCCGATATATCCTTTTATAAGAATCAGGAACGAAACATCATCGGCAGCAACATTAAAATTGATCCGAAAAGCATCGAAGATTATCTGGCAATCGGCGGTTATTCCGCCTTAATCAAAGCGCTTTTCAAGATGACCGCCGAGCAGGTCGTGGAGGAAGTCAAAAAATCGAACCTGAGAGGAAGGGGCGGCGCCGGTTTTCCTGCGGGAAAAAAGTGGGAAGGATCCCGCAATGCCCCTGAACCGATAAAATATGTGATTGTGAATGCCGACGAGGGTGACCCCGGCGCATTTATGGACAGAGCACTGCTTGAAGGAAATCCGCATTCAATCTTAGAGGGCTTGATTATCGGCGGCTATGCCATCGGCGCACACGAGGGCTATATTTACGTTCGACAGGAATACCCCCTGGCGGTAGTGAATATAAACCTCGCGATTAGGCAGGCGGAAGCGTATGGGTTGCTCGGGAAAAATATCCTTGACTCAGGCTTTGATTTTAAAGTTGTCGTGCACCAGGGGGCCGGTGCTTTTGTCTGTGGTGAGTCAACGGCCCTGATGACGGCACTGGAAGGCAGGGTGGGAGAGCCCAGACCCAAGTATGTTCGCTCCAACATCAAGGGCCTTTGGGAAAGACCCAGCGTGCTCAATAATGTTGAGACATGGGCGAATGTGCCGCTGATCATCAATAAAGGCGCTGACTGGTTTACGCAAATTGGAACTGAAAGCAGCAAAGGCACGAAAATATTCTCGCTGGTCGGTAAAATTACCAATACCGGTCTTGTGGAAGTACCCATGGGCATTACCCTGAAAGATATTATCTTCAAGATAGGCGGCGGCATCCCCGGCGGAAAGAAGTTCAAAGCCGTGCAGACCGGGGGTCCGTCCGGCGGATGTATCCCCGAGGAACAGCTGGGTTTAAAAGTCGGTTTTGATGAACTCACCCAGGCCGGCTCCATGATGGGGTCCGGCGGGATGATCGTCATGGATGAAGATACCTGTATGGTCGATGTCGCCCGGTACTTTATTCACTTTCTCACGGACGAATCCTGCGGCAAATGTGTTCCCTGCCGGGAAGGCTTAAGGCAGATGCATAAGATTCTTACGAATATCACCGAGGGAAAGGGAAAAGCGGGTGACCTTGAACTTTTAGAGGGGCTGTCCGAGGTAGCCAAGGAGGCTTCACTGTGTGCTTTAGGCAAAAGCGCCCCCAACCCGTTTTTAAGCACGCTGCGCTACTTCAGGGATGAGTATGAGGCCCACATCAAGGAGAAGCGCTGCCCGGCGTTGTCCTGCAAGGAGCTGATCGCGTACCATATTGATCCGGCCAAGTGTCAGGCCTGTTTGATTTGCGCGAGAAAATGTCCTGCCGAGGCGATTGACGGAGGCAAGAACAAGATCCATGTGATTGACCAGGAGAAATGCACAAATTGCGGAACCTGCTTTGAAGTTTGCCCTGCTCGGTTTGCTGCCGTAAAGAAGATTTCCGGCGAGCCGGTTCCGTCTCCAATTCCTGAAGAAGAAAGAACTATAAGCAGAAAGAACAAAGAAAAATGAGCGATATACTTTTACAGATCGATGGCAAAGAAGTCAAAGCTAGGGAAGGAATGACCGTCCTGGAGGCCGCCCAAGGTGCGGGGATATCGATTCCCACCCTCTGTCACCATGAAAAACTGGAACCTTATGGCGGGTGCCGGCTTTGCATCGTAGAGGTAGACGTTCGCGGCCGGACCAATCTCGTTGTTTCCTGCGTTTACCCGGCCGCACAAGATTTGGTCGTAAAGACCCGCTCTGAGAAGATAGATCGAATTCGCAAAACCATTTTGGAGCTATTGCTGGCGCATGCTCCGGATAGCTTTGAATTGCAGGCTTTGGCTAAAGAATACGGTGCAGACAGAGACCGTTTTGAAAAAGACGCCTCGTTTTGCATTCATTGCGGCCTGTGTGTCAGATACTGTGCCGAAGTCAAGATGAAGAACGCGGTCGGATTTGTTGACAGAGGAACAAGAAAAGAGATCAGTTTCATTCCGGAAATAGCATCCAAGGAGTGCTGGGACTGCAAGGAATGTTTTCCGCTTTGTCCGACATCGGCCCTGCAAGCCGCTTACGTTTTATCCAAGGCCCTGAGTTCTCCCCCACCTTCACCCGAAACCGGTTCGGGAACATAGACAGCGATTCACAATCATTGCGATTCAGTCCAAAATCATTTGTGACGACTGAATTGCCGGTTAGACAACAGTCCTCAGCGTTCAACTTTTAAATCTTCCGGATTTTATACAGGCTATTGCCAAAGTACCCACAAGTCAGACATATCGATGGATTTTCAGCAGACCGATATCTTTAGGGGTTGGAATGATATCTGGAATCCAGGACTTCCTTGATATCCTCATATTTTTTGCGTGAAAATAATTTCAATTTCGGAAACAAATCGTTTGTAAAATTCTATCACAAGCGGGAATTGATTCAGGCAAGCCATCATAAATTTTATGGACCGTCTATAAGTGAAGATGGGTTTAACATATCTATCTTCCGATCGAATAATATAAAAGATTGAGGTAGGGAAACTGTTAGACCATAAAATATGTGTGCGCCACGAAGTCGCAAGATACCTGCGGATGAAAGTTAAGCACGGGCAATTGTCGGTTCGGCCCGGCAGGTCAATCGAAAATGCCCCTTGTATTGATAACCGCCTTTTATTCCAGTTCTCGAAAATACAATCTGCCACAACTGATTCCTTCTTGACCTAAAACCGCCCGCACATGAAAGGAGATAATAGATCCACATGCGATAAAACCTATCATCATACATACCTTTGATTTTATTCCAGCCCTTTATGAAGTTTTGGTGCCAAGCCATCAAGGTTTGGTCATAATATTGCCCAAAGCTATGCCAGTCTTCAAGCATCAATAATCTTTCGGCAGCTGAGAAAATCTGTTTTGCCGATGGCAGCATCGAATTCGGGAAAATATATTTACTAATCCACGGATCTGTTGAATTCACAGAGGTGTTTCCCGCAATCGTATGCAACAAAAACAGACCATCTGCTTTCAAACAGCGGTGGACTACCTCCATATAAGTCCTGTAGTATCTGGAACCCACGTGTTCAAACATTCCTATCGAAACAATGCGGTCGAATTTTTCCTTTAGCTCTCGGTAATCCCGAAGTTCGATTTTAACGTCAAGCTCTTGGCAGTATTCCATAGCAAATTTCATCTGCTCCCGGGACACGGTTATGCCAAATACCTTAACATCGTATTTTTTGGCTGCCCATTTGGCAAAGCCGCCCCAGCCGCACCCAATGTCTAAAACAGTCATACCTGGTTTTAACAACATCTTTCGGCAAATTAAATCCAGCTTGGCTTCCTGAGCATCATCGAGTGTTTCCGCTTTATCCCAATAGCCGCACGAATAGTTCATCCTTTTGTCCAGTATAATTGAGAAGAAGCTATTGCCGATGTCATAATGCCGCTTTCCAATCACATAGGCTTTTGATCTACTTTGAGCATTTATTATCTTCGCTTTGAGAACAGGCCACAGGATCCGCTTTGCTTTTTTCACTTTCTTTTCCAGTCCGGCGCTCAGGATTCTGTCAAAAAATTGATCAAGAGCTTCACAGTCCCACCAGCCATCCATATAGCTTTCCCCCAGAGCAAGAGAGCCGCCGGCTAAAACTCGTTCATAAAAATCGGGATTGTGTACCTGGATGTCCCAGGATCTGTTTCCATTAATCTGAACATCTGCAAGATCAAAAGTTTCCTGTACAACTTGTTTTTCATTTGACTTTTTCATAGAATTGTCCTGTTTATCCGATTAGAAAAAGAGCAAATAGTATTTTGTGCTTGGATTTGATTAATAAAGAGTAGTCAGAACTTCAAGTTTTATTCTTATACATATGTTCATAAACATAATTGGTCGCTTCCACAAAACCATCAATACTGCCGCAGTCAAAACGACGTCCTCTGAATTTATAGGCCAGCACACACCCTTTTTGGGCCTGTTTGTCCAGTGCATCCGTGATCTGTACTTCGCCGCCGATCCCCGGCTTTGTCCGGCTGATGATGTCAAATATATTGGGAGTCAAGATGTATCGACCAATCACCGCCATGTTGCTGGGCGCCTCTTCCGGTTTCGGTTTTTCAACCATTCTGGACACCCTAAATAGACTGTCTTCAATTGGTTCGCCTGCAATGACACCGTATTTGTGGGTTTTATCTTTGGGGACCTCCTCAATGGCAACAACATTGCATCCGTACGTGTCATAAATTGCTACCATCTGAGATAATACCCCCACATCACCTTCGTCCGCCATACAAAGATCATCTGCCAATATGACGGCAAACGGGTTGTTGTCCCCAACCAAAATACGTCCGGAAAGGATCGCGTGACCAAGCCCTCGCATCTGGTTCTGGCGTGTATACGCGAATTCGTTATTCTCAATCAGGTCGTTAGTGGATGCCAGTAATTTTTCTTTGCCAGATCCCTCGATCTGATGTTCCAATTCGTAAAATACATCAAAATAATCCGCAACAGCACGTTTACCTCGGGAAGTGACAAATCCGAATCTGTGGATGCCGGCCTCGGAAGCTTCTTCAACCCCATAATGGATCAAAGGTTTGTTCACGATAGGCATCATTTCCTTGCACATGGCTTTCGTCGCAGGCAAAAAGCGGGTTCCATAGCCCGCCACAGGGAATAAGCATTTTTTTATCATTTACTTTACCGTTACTTTCCATGACATTAGATTTTAAAACGATTCTTTTCTGCAAAAAGCTTAGAACGAATCATTCTTCTGCAATGGTCTCCAGAACTTGACCGGTGCCGAACGAGCGGTGATCGCCGGCTTTCATCGAAGAGCTTACCATCTCATAACTCCAGAGCAGACGTTGTCCCAGCAATGCGGCAAGGCGTTTCATGAAAACAAGACCATCGTTCGGGTATTCTGAAATTATTTCCTCAAGAACTTTCCGGTTGACTTTGATAACCGTGGTCGGTTCTATACATTCGGCTGATGCGGAATATACATCGCGAGCAACTAAACTCGACCATCCGAATGAATCCCCAGCATGATTGACAATAAAGACCGATATTCCAGCCTTACCGACTCTCAGCTTAACACGACCCTTAATCAGTGTATAAAAATAAATCGCGGGGTCACCCTCGGAAAAAATAAGATGACCTTTGTCAAAGGATTCCTTTTCAACCTTGTCCATGACTTTTTTAACGAATTCATGGCTCAGGTTCCAAAAAAGCTCAGCTTGTTTGATAAACATGGTTTAATCCCCTTCCCGTTCGGATACGGCACGACCGAATCCGAATCGTTATGTCTGAAATTCTCACAAGGCTTGAAGTGGACACAGCTCTCATTTAGTACTTCTTGCCCCAAAAGATAGACGCCGGCCGCTGATGGAACATAGCCCTTTTGTCCTAAAGTTTTCAGCCCTTGCGTTCACTCATCGGGCCGGGCGCCCTGACCATTAAAACCGGCACGCTGGATGCCCGCAGGATTCTATCAGCGACACTTCCCCTGACCCACCGGCTCACTCCGGATCGACCGTGCGTTGCCATAATAATCAGGTCAATATCCCTGGTCTCCGCAAAATCCACAAGACAATCCGCTACATTCCCGACGAGGACCTCTTTCTGAAATTTAACCCCATCACGTTGCAGTCGCCCCAGCACCGCTTGAAGGTATTCCGCTGCAGAGGCTTTTCTTTCATCTTCAATTCTCCTGGTATATTCAAGCACTTGGCCATAATCCACTTTGCTGGTTGCAGTTGGCGCTCCCAAAAATAGTGTGGATACAGCTTCAACAACCCTTACAAATATTACGGTGTGTACCTGGCAACCTTGAACAAAGGCCTCAACATGCGGCAATACACATTCTGCCAGCTGTGAACCATCCAATGGAACCATTATCTTCTGATACATAGCCCCTCCATTTTTTACATATCCTTAGAAGTCGTATCAAAACTTGAATCAGGCGTCTTGATTGCAAGTTCTTTTGCGAACTTTTTTGAAAAGGCTGTGGCCACAATTTCAGCTGCGTGTTGCGGGTTGGTGAGGTAGTCAAAATTGATGACAAGATCAAATTCGTACGGGGTAATATCCTTTTTCTTGAAAACTTTTTTGAAAAAATCCCGTTGTTCTTTATCAATTTGATCTATTTTGCGGTTTGCCTCATGCGCGTTGATATTATGAATCCTAACCAGGCGTTTGATCCGGTATTCCCTGCCGCTGATAAATCGAACCGCCAGGATGCGATCGCGCGGCAAAATAAGATGTGTCCCTCTACCAACAAAAATGGCAGACCCTAAAAAGGACAGCGATACGACCACCCGGAACAGATGCCTGGCATAATCGCTCTTGGTAAAAGATTTGTCGCTGATAAGGTACCACAGAATTTCATTTGTTTTTCCCGGGTAAAGTTCGTCAAAAATTGCCACCGTCTGTTCACGGATGTTGGCTTCCTGGGCAATGTAAGATAAAATTGACTTGTCATGTACATGAAAGCCGGTCTTCTTTGCCAGGATATCCGCAACTTCTAATGCCCCGACACCAATTTCGCGGGAAAAACAAATTGCCGACGGCATCTCCTGGGGGGGTTCTTCCTTCTGTGTTTTACTTCGCTTTTGTTCCCATTCCCAGATGTATCTGCCGGCAATTTCAGAGGGATTTGACTTTTTCACCGCATACCCTCCCGGCACATATTTTTTTCCGCTCTTGGCCATTTTAGTCATGCACCCTATTATTCAATAATTTCTAAAACAATTCTTTTCTTTCCCTTAGCGGACGTGGCGCCCAAGATCGTTCGCATGGCGTGAGCCGTTCGCCCCTGTTTCCCGATAACTTTCCCCAGATCCTTTTTGGCCACTCTTAATTCTAAAACAGCGGTATGATTTCCCGTTATCTCTTCAACCTTTACCTGTTCCGGATTGTCAACCAGTGCCTGGGCAATGCGCTTAATCAGCTCTTTCATAGCTCCTCCTCTTCTATTGGCTGTCGAGAATTCGGGATAAATATACTGTCATGGCTTATAGAGCAAAAGGGCTATATTCTTCCTCCTTATTCCAAGAACTTCAGTCCTTGCCTTCACCCATTGTGCCGGGCGCCCTGACCATTAAAACCGGTACGCGCGATGCCCGCAGGATTCGATCGGCAATACTCCCCCTTACCCACCGGCTGACCCCTGATCGCCCGTGTGTTGCCATCAAAATCATATCGACTTCGTTGGCTTCAGCGTAATCTATAAGCCTATCCGCAACGTTACCGACAAGAACCTCCGTCTGGAATTTCACTCCGGTATGTTCCAGTCGATTCACCACACCTTTAAGGTATTCATCAGCCGAAGATATTCTTTCTGCTTTAATCCTTTTTGCGTTTTCTTCTATTAACTTATCATCCATTTCGCTTATCTGATATCCTCCATGGGAACTCATGGAAACAGGCTCTGTGACCCGGACAAATACGATAGTGTTCAATTGGCAGCCTGAAATAAATGCTTCAACATGCGGGAGGATACATTCAGCCAGCTTCGAACCATCCAGTGGGACCATAACTTTTTTATACATACACCCTCCTTTCCCAAACTGCCTTTGGTATTATTTATGAAAAATATTTTGCACCGGCGCAGTATGAACCCATCCCTGCGGTTTCGCCTTGCCGACACCATTTGACAGTTGCAAGCGCCACCATTCGGCAGCATTTACATGTTTTTCCGGCCCGACAATTCGGGGGGCAGCTTTCACGCCTGATATAAACGATGGTCCCGGGTCTTAAATCATGGCTGCTCATAAAAGATATGCCGGTCTGGCTGTGATCCAGTTTTTTGGCATGACAATTGACCCCCGACAGATTTGTCTGGCAGACTAATGAAGCGTTCAATCTATGCCGGGATTCTTTTCTTTTTTCATAAATTTGAGCCATACTGGCGCCTTTCGTACGCTTAAAAGGTTACGCTTTGATCCGATCTTAATATGCCCATCATAAATCCTGCCGTAATAGAGAATTTGTCTCAAGTTTCGTAAAATTGTAAGAAATCAAAACACATGGCTCTATTAGAGTGCCATTTGACGGCTGTATTTCCCCGTGAACGTCACTGTATGGGACAGATTATTTATCGCACACTTTTTCTGAAAAACACTCAGGCCGAAGGGGTGGATGGATGATAGCCGGTTGGTGTGAATAACAATTTTTTTAACCTTGTCGCTGTGTTCATTCAGTGTGTTTACCAGTTCAAGAGCAGATGACCCGTCAAAATCACCCACCAGCCTGAGATTAAGGTTGTCACTGTTTCGATGATGAAAGATCCTGAAATTTAATGCCATTGATCGGCTCCCGTTCAATCACCTTTGATACGGTTAAAGACCATCAAGGCGCATAGCCAGTGTGCTGCAATTTTTTCATCCCGCAGTCTATTTTAACCCCAGGTCAATCACACTGTTGTCGCTCCCGAAACAATTCGGGCAACACTGGTCGTTGCAGGGATCCACCAACCATTGCCCATCGGCTAAAAACTTATACTCGTATTTTCCCGAGGGAACCACTACCGTCCGGTTCCATCTGCCGTTTCCATCATTTTTCATGGGATGGGCCTGGGGGTCCCACTTGTTAAAATCTCCCAATAAGAAAACCTCCCTGGCATCGGCTGATTCATACGAAAATTTAACTTTCCGAAGCTTATGTTTAGTTTTTACCTTTGCTTTTGCCATGTTTCACCTCCTTATTTGTCCATGTTAAGGTTATCTGTTTTGTTGAAACCTCGGGGGGTTGCAGGCAGTATGATTTCCAACAGCAGTCTGCCTGATCACAACGCCCATTCGTCTTACCGAAGCAATCCGGGTTTCCCTCAATGCGCTGAACGCTCCGTATAAGGTGCGTTAAATCGAACCGAGTGTCATTTGGAACAGGGTCTTCCATATTCACCATTTCAATCTGTCTCAGTAACGTTTTATGGTGTATTAATATGGACTTTATTGAATTTGTCCATAGGGGGAAGACTTCAATTTTCATAGGGAAATTACCTATGCGGGATTGAAACCTAAACGCCTGTTAAGATTTCCGGTTGTTTTTGTGAATCTATTGCTGGATTATGGCGGGCCTTATAAATATGTTTCGATTGAATCGTACCCATGGGAATTTTTCAGACAGCCACCGGATGATTTCGTTTCAATCGGCAAACTGTCTGAACAAATTAGAGCGCGTTTAATTGACAGGTTTTCTGAAAAAGAGGGTGTTGTTGCGGGAGTTATACTTTCCAGCTATCGATATCGATGATGCCGAGCTTTGCAGCGTAGCGCACCAATTCCAACGTGCTGTGCAATTCGAGCTTGCGCATAATATTGGCACGGTGGTTTTCAGCCGTTTTAGGGCTGATGAACAGTTTGTCCGCCACTTGTTGTGGGGACAGTCCTTCTGCCAACAGGACCATAACCTCCTGCTCGCGGGGGGTCAGGGCGTCATAACCGCTGCCGGTCACGATCTTTTCGGCAGCCTTCAATCCGGCAAGCTTTTTGACAACCTGCTGCGAAACAGCCGTGTCCATATAATAATCGCCTTTTAAGACATGCTCAATTCCTTCCAGAAGTTTATCGGCGGCTGACGCCTTTACGATATAGCCAAAAGCGCCGGATTGAAATGCTTTCACAATATAGTCGATATTTGAATGCACGCTGACTATCAGAATACGGGTGCGGGGGGAGGATTTGAGCATATCACGGATGAGTTCAAGACCGCTCTGGTCCGGCAGGGAAATATCCACCAAAGCGATATCGGGTTTGAGTTTTCCGGCCAGTTGAAGGCCATTGCGCCCGTTGCCCGCCTCTCCCGCCACCTCGTACCGGGTGCTGCGTCCGATGATGGACTTCAGGCCTTCCCTGAAAAGGGGGTGGTCATCAATAATGATAATGCGTTTCTTCTGATTCACCGGTTTACTCCTTAACAGGGATTTTTATAACGACGTGCGTGCCTGCCTTTGGGCGGGAGCGAAGCCTCATTTGACCGTCCAGCAGATGGGTTCTTTCGCGCATGCTTCGAAAGCCCATCCGTTTTTCTCTGGTTAATGCCTTTTCGCGCGCCTCCACATCAAAACCTTTGCCGTCGTCTTCGATGCGAAGGATAATATAAGGGGAGGCGCCGATCACCCTGATGGTCGCAAGACCTGCGTCGGCGTGTTTCTTAATATTATTCAGACCTTCCTGCACCAGACGGTAAATCTGGATGGCGATCTCGGGATCCAGCTTTACCGCCTGCATGCCGGTCGACTGAAAGTCAACCTTTATTCCGTTGTTTTCGGAAAACTCACCGCAATACATTTCAAGCGCTTTGATGATACCCATTTCTTTCAGACCGATAGGTTGCAACTCATGGGCCAGGCCCCTGACCGACGTAATGGTGTCTTCGATAAGACTGGAATACGTTGCCATTTTTTCTCTTAACTTTTCAACAAGGCTGGAATACATTGCCATTTTTTCTCTTAATTCATCTGATTCATGCAATCCGGTCTGGACGTCTTTACAAAACATATCACTACTGATTTTCAGCGCGGATAGATTCTGGGCGATGCGGTCATGCAGTTCATATGAAATCATCTGGCGCTCAATTTCCTGAGCCTGCAAGAGCTGTTGGGAAAGCGTGTGTACCTGTTCTTCGGTCCGCAGGCGTTCGGTGATGTCTTCAACCATCTCTATGACGGCCACTACATTGTCTTTATCATCCTTAATGGGAGAGGAGACAATTCGATAGTTTCTGATTTCACCACCGGCAGGGGTTAAGGTGATCGACTCGTGCACTTCGCCATCATCTAATGTTTTAACCGTCGGGCAGTAAGAACACACGCCTTGCCGGGGGGATCATTAAAAGACCGATAACATAACGGCTGCTCTAAAGGATCTATCTGGGGATACCATTTTTTCATCTGATTATTTAAGGTCAAAATTTCCATGGCCGGGCTGATGAGCGCCACACCGATGGCGATGTGATCCACCAGACTTCTGTATCGTTCTTCAGATTCTCTCAATTTTTTTGACGCCAGTTCGCGTTCGCTGATGTCGCGCACCGCAGCGATGATCTTGTGCTGTCTTCCTGAAATGTACGTTGTCTCAAGTATTTCACCCGGGAAGACAGAACCATCTTTCTTTTTAAAATAGCGTAACGCTGTTTCGTCGTGGGCGTATTCCGCATTCTGAACCTTTGGCATAGAAGCCTCCGAGGCTGGCTCCTTAGCACAGATATTCGCAACCGTTAATGTTAAAAATTCTTTTTTAGAATATCCGTAAAGATCCAGCACCGCCTGATTCGCGTCTTCGAACCGCTGTGTTTCAGCGTCGAAAACCATCACCGCATCGGATCCGTTTTCAAAAAGATGGCGGTATCGTACTTCGCTTTCCCGCAGGGCGTCTTCAGTGATTTTTAGTTTGGATGAGAGCGTTATTTTCTTAGTGGGCATGAGAATCACCATTTATGGTTGTGGCTTTTGTAAGCGTTAATTTGGAGCATTTGGATATGTTCCTAACTTATTTATAATTCGATATCTTTGTGGCTGTTGAAGGTTAAAAACCCATACACCATACCGAAGCAACTGTCGACACGGTATGCAAAATCAGAATATTTTTATAAAATATCACAAACAGAAGCATTTGTGATAAAAATTATCAGTTATTGCAGGATGATTGTCAAATTATTTCAAAATTTATTACAGTCATTCTCAAAATATGTTCCTTTTAATAAGTGGATCTTCCAGCGAGCCCAATAATTTCTTGTACCTACCATATGGGGAGCAATCTATTGGCAAGCTAAAATGAATCAAGGCGATTAAGATACAGTAACTTAGTCTTTTAAAATTTAAGATTATCGGATAAAAGTAAAGTATTCCTATTATTGAAATTTGGCTTGCTTTCAACCAAAATTATGGTTTATCATCTTCCAAATCAATAAAGTCCTGTTTTTTTTAACTGGAGAGACGGTTTTTGTTCTGAAATAACGACCCATTTTTAAATGCGACACCTCCAGTACGCGACTTTAAAACTGTTAAAAAGGAGGGTGTTATCATGGCAAATGGAACTGTTAAGTGGTTTAATGACAAAAAAGGTTTTGGATTTATTGAGCAGGAAGATGGATCGGATGTGTTTGTGCATCATAGCGCAATCAATGCGGCCGGTTTTAAATCCCTAAAAGAAGGTGATAAGGTTACCTTTGACATAGAACAAGGACCAAAAGGCCCTTCTGCTGCAAATGTCACTGTAATTTGACTTCTTATTTCTGATTAAAAAGGGCATCCCTTCGATATGAGATCGGATGTCCCTTTATTTCGTTTGAATTTATACCTGCACGATTGACTACCTGAAGTTCACGGCTATCTGACAGTATTTCAGACACCGATATTTTGAGGATTGTCGGAATCATGCTTGAAATTTTCTGCTTGAATGCACTATTACCGGAACTGGCAAGGCTCCGCGAGCTCACCTAAAAGGCTCGCTCGCCTCCCCAACATCTGTCTCTCGGAAAGGTACCAGATAGTCTCCACTTTTGATACTCTCAATAAATCTGAAATTCCAATTTTTTTGTCTGGAACATGAGGAAAGTCGAACAAAAAGCCTCAGGGCTATATAGGGCTGAATTCCGATATCTTTTTCCAAAAGTCCGATTTTAAATCCGGTGATTGGACGATCCTCAAAAGAACCTGGTTTTCCAGTTCCAAATATTCCCGAATATCTTTATGGGAGTATTTCAGCAGCTGTTTGATTCCGAAAAGAGAACCTGCTGGTTTTTCGGCAAATCGAAGCGCGGTACTTACTGTGGCTTCTTCTATTTTTTCGGGAGGTACAATCTCGTCCACAAGTCCCAGTGACAAGGCTTCAGTTGCATCAATATCCTTTCCGGACAGCAGCAGTTCGAACGCTTTTTTACGACCCAGACGTTTAGGCAGAAAATAACCACCGCCACCCTTGGGAATCAGTTTGAATTCGGGATAGGGGTTTTGAAATACGGTGGTGTTGGACACAATTCTGTAATCGCAGGAGAGACTGATATTTAAAAAAAGGAGGATATTCTCACCCCTGTTGGCATGAACAACGATTTTATTTAATCAACAAGCTTCAAAATGAATTGGTCAACGACGTTAAACATCCGGTGGATCGCATTAATTCCTAATTTTGAAATTAATATCTGCCGATAAAAATCCAACAGTTCCTCATTTCCGGTTTTCTCCGGCGATGAGATGATTACAATGACTTTGATGGTTTCGTTTTTTGAAATACGGTCAAAATAGTCCAGCAATTTGTCTCTCGAAGTTAAATCGGTAGTGCTGTATAGGAAGTGCCCTTTAAACCGTAGGATGGCTATATTTTCAAACTGTTCCGCGGAAAAGAATTCACTGTTTTGATCAGCAGTTGGTTTGATTGTCATGGCAGCACCTCCTTTTAGATTTATTTAAAATCTAATCTTATAGTTGCAGCCTTATCGGCCGCTACCTGCAACGTTAGGGTAAATTCATACCGGCCCTTTCATTTTCAAGTAGAAGGCGATCATCTGGAAATCACTTCGCTGATCTAATCATTCTTCGGCAACGGTCTCCAAAACCTGACCGGTGCCGAAGGAACGCTGAACGCCGGTTTTCATCGATGAGTTCACCATCTCATAACTCCAAAGCAGACGTTGTCCCAGCAAGGCGGCAAGGCGTTTCATGAAAACAAGACCATCGTTAGGGTATTCTGTAAGTATTTCCCAGAAAATCTCTCGGTCGATTTTTATTATCGTAGTCGGTTCCATACATTCGGCTGATGCGGAATATACATCCCGAGCAACTAGGCTTGACCATCCAAATGATTCCCCTGCATGACTGACGGTGAAGACCGATATTCCGGCTTCGCCGAATCTCAGCTTAACACGACCCTTAATCAGCGTATAAAAATAAATCGCAGGTTTGCCCTCGGAAAAAATAAAATGACCTGTATCAAAGGATTCCTTTTCAACCCTGTCCATGACTTTTTTAACAAATTCATGGCTCAGGCTCCAAAAAAGTTCAGATTGTTTGATAAACATGATTTAACCTCCTTTCCCTTACGATAGTGTTCAATTGGCATCCTGAAATAAAGGCCTCAACATGCGGGAGTATACATTCGGCCAGCTCTGAACCATCCAACGGGACCATAATCTTTTGATACATATTCCCTCCTTTTTTTGATCTAATGAAAAATATTATTGAAAAGCTTCACCATTTTTAGCTTGAGATTATTCTATTTCTCTTGCTCCAAAAGCTTCAGTCTTGGCCTTCGCTCATTGTGCCGGGTGCCCGTACCATTAATATTGGAATGTGGGAACCAGAAAGAATTTTGTCGGCGACATTACCTCTTACCCAGCGCCGTAACCCGGAACGACCATGGGTTGCAATTAAAATTAAATCGTAATCATTGGTTTTTATGTAATCGATAAGTCTATCACCTACTCTGCCAACAAGAACTTCTGTTTGAAATTTCACCCCATTCTTTTTAAGTTGACTCACCACCTTTTTAAGATAGTTTTCGGCGGAAGTTTTCTTTTCAGATTCCAATTTGCTCCAATCTTCCGGTATATATGACATGCCCTCATCAAAACTGGCGGGATTGATGACGGGTCTTACGACTCGTACAAATACGATGACCTCAACCTCGCCTTGGTCGATAAGACCTTCTACATAAGGGATGACACACTCAGCCAGCTCAGAACCGTCTAATGGAACCATAATCTTTTTAAACATATTCACCTCCCTTTTTAGACCTATTAACTTCAATATCGCCTTTCTTCACAAGAACCCGTACTTGTACCTTATTGAATCCGGAACTGGTCAAATCCTGCCTGGATAGTTCATAACAATTCCGTGATTCAGTTCACCTTCCGATTACATAACCAGTAGTCTAAAAATATTTTGCACCGACTCAATATGACACCGTGTCTGCATCTTCAATTTGATTGCACCATTTGACGGTAGCAAGGGTTACCATCCGGCAACCCGACGCCGTCATTTATTAATGGATACCAATTGAATTGATGGACAGTTTACTTATTACTGAGAATTTTAATTATGTCTATAGTGGAAGGACTTCATTTTTACTAAGGTGAACTTTAATATGCGGGAATTTTTCCTGATAGGGATGGGAGGATTTCATTGATAGCATAAGGCATTCATGCGTTGTTATCAAAGCCAATTTTTATTACAGAAAGATCTTGGGCGATGCGATCATGAAGCTCATAGGAAATCATTTGGCGCTCACGTTCCTGGACATGCAAAAGTTGTTGGGAAAGATTATGAACAAGATCTTCAGCTTTTTTTTCTTCAGTGATATCTTTAGAATTCTAAATATAGCTATCAACCGCCCCAAATTCATTTTTAAGCGGAACGCAGTATACATCCCAATACCTTTCACCTTTTGATCCCCTTATCTTTGGTTTATACATAACGGCCCTTTCAATTTGGCCGGTTTCCTCTGCTTTAATTGTCGGGCACCCTTCACACGGGGTGTCACTATCGTGAAAAAGTTTATAACATGTTTGGCCGTAAAAACGCTCAGTTGACGCGTTGAACGTGGCATTGGCTGCCTTATTGGCCCGGATGATTCGCATGTTGTTCTGTCTTTTTCTGATCTTTCATTACTCCATCGCTCTTTGAAAAGTTTTCATGGCACATAGATCCCCACACATCGTACAGACCTCCCTGTCACGGTCTTCACTTTGCAGCCGAAAATGCCGGGCCTTAACCGGGTCGATAGCTGTTTCAAACATCGCATTCCAATCAAACCGTTTTCGAGCTTCAGACATTTTTAAATCCTGCTCTATGGCTCCTTTAACCCCTTTTTCGATATCCCCAATGTGTGCGGCAATTTTTGAGGCAATCACCCCCTCTCTTGCATCGGAAATATCTGGAAGCTTCAAATGCTCAGCCGGGGTTACATAGCATAAAAAATCAGCTCCGGATGCGGCTGCGATAGCCCCGCCGATGGCGCCCACAATATGATCATATCCCGGGGCAATATCCGTGGGAAGCGGTCCCAGCACATAGTAAGGTGCTTCTTCGCAGATCTGTTTCTGAAGTCTCATGTCACCGGCGATTCGATTCAGGGGTACATGTCCAGGTCCTTCAATCATAACTTGAACCCCCGCTCTGCGAGCCTTTTGGGCCAATTCGCCCAGTATAATCAGCTCCGAAATCTGAGCCCGATCTTCAGCATCACATATGCTGCCAGGTCGAAGACCATCTCCCAAAGATAAAGTTACATCGTATTCATGGGCAATTTCCAAAAGCCGGTCATAGTATTCATAAAGAGGGTTTTCCTTTTCGTTTTTCTTCATCCATTCAATCATTAAACTGCCCCCACGCGAGACAACTCCCATAATACGTATACAGTTTTCCAAAGCGCTGACCGTATGACGGGTAATCCCACAGTGAACCGTAATAAAATCAACACCGGCTTTGGCTTGATTTTCAATTTCATTAAAAATATCATCGGCACTTAGTTCCGGACCGGATTTTCCTTCAGAGAATAACCTACTCACGGATTTATAGATCGGAACTGTACCAACCATTACCGGAGAATGATTCAAAATTTGGTGTAAAATCAAATCAAGATCGCCGCCGGTTGAAAGGTTCATAATTGCATCGACTCCTGCCTTAACCGCTATGTCAAGTTTTTCCAGTTCCTCATTTAAGTCAAAATGGCTCGGAGAGGTTCCGATATTGGCATTTACCTTGGTTTTCAGGCCCTTTCCAATTCCCCTTGCTATAAAATCATGGTTGATATTTTTCGGAATAATGATCTGTCCGTTTGCAACTTTTTCACGGATATCTTCAATTGGAATCCCTTCATATTCAGAAACTTGAACCATGGCCTCGGTGACTTTTCCAGATTTGGCTTGATCCAACTGAGTCATATGACCTCCTGTTGTTTTAAAGGATAAGCTTCGTGCTGATGATAATGAAAGGAAGGAATCGGCGGATTTAAAAAAACCGTAATCCCTGAAGGGAAAACGGCTTTAAGTATTCGGGTAGAATGAAATGCTCAGGTATCTACTCGTTTCCCTTCGCAGGCATTATCCTGATCAGGTTGTTAAGGGTTCCCGTGAAAATTGCGCTGGATTCTCAGCCGCACGAAGCAGCCCCCCTAACGAGCTTTATTTCAATATAAAGAGTTATCCAAGCAGAGTCAAGTAATTTATGATTTCAAATAGTTGTAAAATCTTATGTGTTGGTTCTTTAAACGCAGTCAGATCCTTTTGTATATAAAGAGACCCTGGTCGAGGTTACAGTAGAATTTTCAACTATTTCATCATTGATATTGTCGCGAAATCGTTGAAGTAGCGCGATTCACGCTTACTGCCTTGACTGTTGAAATCGAGATGCCCTGCCAGTTGTTATGATTGTGGTTCCAAATCGTCAGAATAATTGCTGGGATACTTGCTGTCTATCACTGCAATTTGTAAACATTCGATAAGAGAATATAAGGCGCGAGAGATATCCCCCCAATCGGTTTTAACCCCTGCCCCTGGAAAACTGCTTCGATGAATTTGGGTCAAGAGATTCAGGTACGGTTGTCGCAGGTTTTATTCCGTTTGGGGAATGAGGCGTTTTTTTCCATCTATTTTGATGAAGAATTGGTCGTCCGCCTCTTCCAGGTAAGCGGACAGGGAAAACAGGGCCTTTTCGGTGAACTTGATGCGGTCCTCGCCGCGCTGGAGATACAGATCGTCGTTTTGGATGAATAAGTCCTGCGGGTCAAGGGGGATGTGCTGTCCGGTGTTGGTATCCAGGATCAGCCCGTCTTTTTCGATGATGTGCGTGACAAAAAAAGCGGTATCTTCAACCGGGAAATATACTTTTTCAATATGATGCGAATGTTCCTGTTCTAAATAGAATCCGTCCGGGTCCTTTTTGATGCAGGAGTGAAAATAACGGATGATCCGCTGATTCGTGAATTTTTCATCATCGGACAGCCAGTTGCCGTGCTTATCGAGCCGGAATACGGCTTTTTCTTTGGGAATGATCCGAACCGGTTTGGGGTCAGTTGCCATCATCGCGCTCCGATTTTCTGCAGACGGGCGGCATCTTTTACACCATATTTTTTTCGACTATCTCGGCAAGATCCAGCGTTCGAATCTCTTCTTCCTTGCCCAGATCTTTCATGCCGTCTTCGATCATCGTCAGGCAGAAGGGGCAGCCCACCGCAACGGTTGAGACCCCCTTTCCGACGATTTCTTCGGAACGCTCCCGATTAATCCGTTTGCCGATGGTCTCCTCCATCCACATCCTGCCCCCGCCGGCGCCGCAGCAAAAGCTTTCCCGGCCATGGCGGTCGAGTTCTTTAAGCCCCTCCTTGGAAACGGAGCGCAGGATCGATCTGGGTTGTTCGAAAACGTTATGATATCGCCCCAGGTAACAGGGATCGTGATAGGTCAGGGCGCCTTCCAGCGATTGTTTTAATTTGATTTTTCCCGCTTTAACGAGTCCATGGATGAATTCGGCATGATGGATCACCTCGTAAATTCCCCCCATTTGGGGATAGTCATGCTTCAACGCATTGAGACAATGGGGACACGCCGTGATGATTTTTTTGACGTTATAGTTGTTCAGGGTTTCAATGTTTTCCTGGGCCATCATTTGGAACAACATTTCATTGCCGACACGCCTGGCAAAATCGCCGGTACATTTTTCTTCCACGCCCAGGATCGCGAAGCTGATCCTGGCCTTTTGCAGAATCTTGACCAGGCTCGTCGATACTTTTTTAGATCGATCATCGAACGAACCGGCACATCCGACCCAAAGGAGATAATCGACGTTCGAATCGTCCGCCATTATTTTGACGTCCAATCCTTGGGCCCAATCAGCGCGTTTGTCATACCCGATTCCCCACGGGTTGCCGTTGCGTTCAAGTCCTTTCAGGGCCGTGTTCAGCTCCTTGGGATACGCTTCCGCCATCAAGGTTTGCCCCTGCCGCATGGCGATGATTCTGGGCACATGTTCAATGGTCACCGGGCAAACTTCTTCGCAGGCACGACAGGTCGTGCATGCCCAAAGCGTGTCTTCGGCGATGACCTCGCCGACCAACTGCTTTTTGCTGTTAAGTGCGGTGATCTGCTCCTTAAGGGTTTCAATCTGTGCGGGATCCTGGTTTTGCTTGATGGTGGCGGACAACCGGGCTCTTTTGACGATATTGTCTGCATTCTCTAATAGCTCGCGCTTCAGGTTGTCATTGAATTCATGCAAATTCAGCGGTTTGTCGGTGGTATAGGTCGGGCAGACTTCTTTGCAACGTCCGCATTCGGTGCAGGTGTAAAGGTCCAGGCCCTGTTTCCAGTTAAGTTGATGAATATGGTTGATTCCCAGGGACTCTTCCTCCCAGGCGGCCTCATTTTCCAATTCCAGCAGTCTGGGTTTTTCATGGGGGTAGCCCAGGCTTTTGAGAAATACGTTGGGAAGTGCGGTGATCACATGAAAATGTTTTCCCAAAGGAAGGATATTCAAAAATGTGAGCTGCGTACAGATGTGAAGCCAAAACATGAAGACCATAATATGGGTGTTGGCTTCCGCGCTTAATCCTGATATCAGGGCGGCCGCTCCCGTCGATATGGGCGTCCAAAGAAATTCGGAACCATATTGCGGATTATTAAAATAATGAATGCTGTCCGGGTTATTATATAATTGAATTAGATTGTAGCGCGCGCCGTCGTGCAGCAGATCGGATACCATCAAAATTCCGATCAGACCTAAGACCAGATAGGCCTCGATGGTGTTGTGCATCCGCACTGGTTTTAGAACGGCCCGACGAAAAATCGCCCAGATGATCATCAATAAGACGATCCCTTCCGTGATATCTTTTAAGGCCGCATAGAGATACCCGAGCAGATAGCCGTCGCCTAAAAACGGCAACTGAAATCCTTCGTGATAACCCTGCCCGTATAAATTTATGCTGCGAATCAATAAAACGCAGAATCCCCAGAAAATGAACGCATGCATCAACCCCGAACTTCTTTCTTTTGCCCTTCCGGCCAAGCGTTTTTGACCGATGGCTATAATGACCATGTTTTTCAGTCGGTCCTTCAGATGATTGGCTCTGTCGGCGGGCTCGAGCGCCATCAACAGTTGAATCTTGCGAAGCATCGTACGGCCGAAAACCGTTAGCGCCACAATGAGCAGGAGAGACATCAAGAGAGGATTCATCGTTACCTCATCAACTATAGTTAACCCGTTCAACCCATTGTTCCAACATTCCACTATTCCAACGCCCCATGGCGTTTTTTCCGACACGGGTATTCATTGGGGCCCTGGACCTGAGGGGCATGTTTGCAATATCGAAATTAACCGGTTGTTCTAACCTTTTTAATCTCTTCGCGGAGAATCGGAACCACCTCGAAGAGGTCTCCGACGATACCATAGTCAGCCACATTGAATATGGGAGCTTCTGGGTCTTTATTAACAGCCAGAATCACTTTAGAGCCTTTCATGCCCGCGAGGTGCTGGATGGACCCAGAAATACCGATTGCCATATATAGGGCGGGCGCTACAATTTTACCGGTTTGTCCGACTTGCTTATAATGGGGCATGAACCCCGCATCCACCATCGCACGGGAAGAGCCAAAACCGGCGTTTAAATCGTTGGCCAGATCTTTTACGATATCGACACCGGTTTGGTCCTTTGCGCCTCTGCCCACTGAGATGACGACATTGGCATCCGTAAGATCGATTTCACCGCTTGCTTCCGATACGATTTCCTTGATAACGGCCTTTAGATCAGGCGCCGGGGGGGAGAGCTTGATGACGTTTTCGGTTCCGGTGGTTCCTTCCGTGGCTTCGAATGCGCCCGCTCTGACGACTGCCACCAGTTGCCCGGTATTGACCTTGACGCGTTGAATCACTTTATTTGTGATGGCGGGTCTTTTGACTTCGATTTGATCTCCCTGGAGCGTCACGTCGGTAATATCGGTGGCACAGGCGGCATCCATCTGAGCCGCAACCCTCGGGGCGACGGCTTTGCCGCTTTCGGAAAAACCGAACCAGATCAGATTGGCGTCAAATTGTTTGGCAGCGTCGACTACACAGGATGCGTATGGACCGGCTGAAAACAGCTCCAGTCCGGGGTCATCGGCGACATATTGCGTATCGGAGCCGGCGTTTACCAGGCCGGGAATCAACGATTCGATATTACTGCCAATCGCCACCACTGCCGTTTCCGCCCCCATGGCTTTGGCCTTTGACAAAAGTTCAGCGGTGCTGCCCTTTAGCTCACCTTGTTTGATGTCTGCAATTACGAGTACTTTAGCCATAATATTGTTTTCCTTTTATAGATTCGGTTAGTATCCAAAGATAATCGTAAATGATATTTTGATTTCGTTATATCACCTTTGCTTCATTGGCCAAAAGCGCCACGACCTGGGCGGTAATTTGGGCGGCTTCGCCTTCAAATTTTTGCCCGCCTTTGCGCGATTCCGGTGCGATAAATTCAACAATCTCCGATTTTGGTGCAGCGCCTCCGACTTCATCAGGCGACAGACCGAGAGCCGCCAGGTCCATCACATTGATGGCTTTTTTCTTTGCCATCATGATACCGCGCATTTGGGGCAGTCGCGGTTCATTAATCGTAACATCAACCGTGACGACAGCCGGCAGCGCCAGTTCGACTGTTTCGGTTCCGGTGTCCCCCAACCGGGATACTTTAATGTGCTTATCGTCCATCACTTCGATGGCAATCACATTGCTGACACAAGGCAATCCCAGGTACTCGGCCAAAATAATTCCGGTCTGACCATTATCCGTATCCTGGGCTTGTTTGCCGGCGATAACAAGATCATAATTTCCCTTTTCATACACCTTCTGCAATACCCTGGCATACGCAAAGGAATCTGCTTTGACCAGCGACGGATCATCGATATGAATTCCGTTTTCAATACCCATGGCGTATCCTTTACGGATGATGTCGGTGTTGTCGCCGCCTCCGATGCTCACCAGGGTCGTTTCCGCTCCGTTTTTTTCCTTAAGTTGGACAGAGGATTCCACAGCATTTTCATCCCAGGCATTCATGACATACTGCAGCCCTTTTTCAACTATGGCCCCGTTCTCTACGTGGATGTTCAACTCCACATCAACTACTTTTTTTACTGTTGTGAGAATTTTCAAGTTGCCCTCCTGATCCTTTATTTAGCTTTGGTTCGGTCACATTTAAGCCCCTGAGCGCTATCATCACCCTCTAGCCTAAATGCGACGGATTTTCAAATGTTTTATTCGAGTGTTGATCGATTCGACTGTCTTGGCTTGATGGCCGAATTGACTACATTATAGCTATAAAATAACTAAACCAAAGGCCAAAGAGTGTCAAGGAAAAAACAGTCAGCGGCATTTCAGATAATACCGATCGAAATTTTCTGCTCTTAATCGAGAACGCGATTGCACGGGCGCTCGGCAGCATCTTAAGATAATGTGCGCTGGCCTCTTGAATGCTCTCATTTGCACTTTCCGGACTTTATACCGCTTTCCATAATAAAGTTCCGAAAAAATGAATTGCGGTATAAGCGGTTGTAGAAAAAAACGTTGGAATAACGGAACGTTTTTTTGACAACCGCTATAAAGGTTGCATGATCTCATGGCATGTTGCAATGTCAGATGTGCGTGTGGTATTTAAAAAAAACGGTACCTGACACGGATCTGAAGATTTGATTTCAAACTTGACGCTAGCAAGAAGGCAGAATTCTTCATCGTGTATAATGCAAGGTTTCAGAGAAATAAGGCAACTTGAGAAAAAGAGACATATTTAAACCTGCTGTGACGAAAGGGGTCCTGTTGTTTCTGGCAGGCTTTATCTGGCTCTGTGTCGGCGCAATGCTTTTGGTTTTCGCCTATTCATGGCTGTCGGAATCCCCCGGAACAATCGCTTTTGTGTTTTTCGGTTTCGGAGTCGTGTTGGCGTTGTTGATACATCATCTTGGATTTCTCAAGATTGTCGATAAAAATATCGAGCGCATACTTCCGATGGTTGAGAAGAAATGCCTGTTCTCTTTTATTACCTGGAAAAGTTACCTGGTCATTATGGTGATGGCCACGGCGGGGATATGGCTTCGTCATTCAGCGATTCCAAAGCGCTATCTGGCCATTTTGTACACCGGCATCGGATTGGCGCTGATATTGTCAAGCTTGAGATACATCAGGGTTTTTGTTGACGAAGTAAAAAAATAGAATGAAAAAAATAACGAGGGCGCTGGAAACGGCTTTGCCACCGTCAGTGCCTTAAATTTCCGCCCCGGGTCAAGCCGTGGGATAATGAGGGGAAAGCGTACCATCCGGTCACCCCATTTCAACCTTTTCCCACACGGGTATATGGTAAAATACAATATAATATAAGTAAGTTATTTTATGTTTTTTCGGAGGCGGAGATTGATAAAGTTGCTGCGGTCGAACCCAAGCGTTTTGAAAAATGACAACAGGTCCGCCGAGTCCCACCTTACGGAAGTATAGATATCCTTGATTCCTTTTTTCTTATAGAATTTGATAATTTCCTCGGCCAGGCTCGCGCCGATGCCCTGGCCCATGTATTGGGGGTCTACTCCCAGCATGGCAATCCAGGCGCTTTTACCGATCCCGAATCCGCCGGAAAGGATATAGCTGACCATATAACCCACCACCTTGCCGTTGATTTCGGCGGCAAAACTGGCGCCCTCCTTCTGCATGGCCTGTTCTTTAACGGTTCGCGTAAAATCCGCCTTAACGGAAGTTTTTGTAATAGCAGCATGAATTTTACGAATATCCTGGACATCCTCTTTTTTTAGTCTTCTGATAAGGACTTTTTGCACGGACAGGCTCCTTTGTTAATAAATTATTAATCAATCCGGATTATTTTGACCTGATGCCCGACCCAGTCGGGCGGCAGGTAAACCCTGCCGCTGTTGCCGCTGAGTTTAACCATCTTTTCGATCATTTCTTCGCCGTAAATTTCGAATTTGACTTTGGCATTAATGGAATCAGCAGTGGAATCGGTCCCTTTTTTTTCTTTTTTTTCTTTGGCCACTTTCATCAACCTTTTCTTTTGTTGAAATTATTGATGGACAGACGGATCCGTTCAATTATCAAGACTCTGGCAACAGCTTATCTAAAATATCGCTATACTTTTGTTGATAGTCCGTCTGCAGATTAGCCAGCATTTTCAAATAATTATTTTTCTTTTGTGATGATTTGATCCCTTGAAGATTGGCGCGCACCACATGGGCGCTGCCGTTGATGGAACCCATAATCAATTCAGATGCAACCAGCAGATGGGGGAGCATCCGATTCGGAACGATGGGGTATAACCGCCGGATCCATTCAAAGGCGGCGTCTGAATTTTGCATGACTTTCATGCTCACTTCGATGACACCGTTAAACTCCTGTTCGATTATAACCCGGTCGCCCGTTCGCCGGGAATGGCGGAATCTTTCAAAGGTTTCAGCATCCTGTTTCACCAGCAGTTCGACATCCTTCAATAACTGTTCAAGTTCTTTCTTGGCGGTCATGAGATTTTTTTCAAGTTCCGGCTGATCGGCCTGCCGGTGTATTTCCAGCAGGATAATTTTATTGAGCAGCCCGATGGCCAGTCCCAAGGTATAAGCAACCGCCGCACCTCCGGCCGGAAGCGGGGAAGAATCGGCGATTTTTCTTAAAAAATCCATGGCCAAACCTTTAATTTTTCTCAATAAGAATAGCACGATAGCTACTACAGGTCAAGGCTTTTAAACCTAACCGGCCCCCTATCAGGGGGTTATGGGTGTTGATAGAAGAACCTTTCAGTCTTTTTCAAAACCCCTTTCGGGGTGCCAGTTCTTGATTTTCAGGTATTGTGGAAAGGTGTGGGGCTTGAAAATCGATTCTCCCAAGAGCAATCGGATACACTCCTGTATTCCTTCCGACATGGTGGGGTGGGGATGGAGGGTTTTCAACACATCTTGGATGCCCTGGCCCAGATCCATCAGGAAAGCAATGGACATGATGGTATGGGAAACCTGAGGTCCGGCGGCCCGCATGCCCAGAATCAGTTGGTCGCCATCATTGCTGACGATGATTTTAACAAATCCGTTCAGTGCCCGCATGGCTATGGCTCTAGGCAGCAAGGCATTGGCGTAGTTGGCCACTCGGTAGGGTATTTTCTGCTCCTGGCAGTTTCTTTCGTTCAGACCGACGGCAGCCACGGCCGGGTAAAAAAACATGACGGTAGACATATTGTGGTAGCTCAGCGGACGCTGCTGGATATTGAACATGTGTTTGACCGCATAGCGGCCTTCCATTTCGGCAATGTTTACCAGATCGGGGTGTTGCGTCACGTCGCCGGCAGCATAGATGTTCTGCCGGACACGACAATGATGGTCGGTGGGCAGTTCTCCCTGGCTATCGGGTGAAAGCGACAGATTCTGCAAATTGAGCGGCGCAAGATTGGGCGTGCGGCCGACTGAAACAAGAACTGCATCCACCTGGAGCCTTTTGGTGCGGTTTTCGGCAAATTCCAGTGTGACGGTCAAGGCCTTCGGTCCTTTGGTGATATCTTTTAATTTTGCGGAATGGAAAATCTTAACGCTGTTGTTCACTAGTGTCTCGTCAACCATCAATTGTCGGATAGAGGCGGCGTAGTTTTATCCTGGCATCCTCGGCAGTGAATTGCC
>JARGFK010000007.1 GCA_029211065.1 Desulfobacterales bacterium | reverse complement strand
TAAATGCCGCGTGATTTGCAATGAAACCTTTATCGAAAAAAATTATTTTTATGCGACAACTATCTTGACAAACGCCGGTGCGCTCTGTGTGCTCAAGCGATCCCGCTCCTGCGGGAGAGCGGGTGAGAGATCCGGCAACTCTCATTCCCTCAAAACATAGCTTGGACCATCCCGCTATCAACGGGAAGGTTTATGGGGTTAATTAAAAGTTTCACCCCCATCAAGTTAAAATATTGAGCTTGTCTCTGGTGATGCGGTCAACGGCCTTGACAGAAAGCATTAATGGTGTATAATCCTGATGTATACTACATAGGAGGATCGACATGGTACGAACACAAATATATCTGACAAAGCACCAACGAGACGAATTGGCCGCTATAGCGAAGGCCATGGGGAAGAAACAAAGCGAGATCATTCGAGAGGCGGTCGATCGCATGATCGACCAATCCGGCCACAGTCGACGAGAGGCGGTATTGCGAGAGGCTGCCGGAATCTGGAAGGACCGAAAGGATCTTCCTGACTTCAAGGCAGCGCGAACCGAATGGGACCGGAACTAATCATGGCGCAGTTACTCCTGCTGGACACTGATATTCTTGTAGATTTTTTTCGAGGCCACGGTCAGGCGGTGGCCTTTGTGAACGCACATTCTGCCCAAATCATCTTGTCTTCGATCGTCGTTGCGGAATTGTACGCTGGAGTAAAGGGAGCGGCGGAGCAAGCTGCCCTGGACAGTTTTATATCTCTCTTCCGCGTTGTTCCTGTAAGCGCCAAAATTGCTAAGGCCGGTGGGATTTACAAGCGCGATTACGGCAAGTCTCACGGCGTAGGCCTTGCAGACGCCATCTTGGCTGCCACCGCTGACGCCGAGAGTGCAGAGTTGAAGACCCTCAACACCAAGCACTACCCTATGGTGAAGGACCTTAGACCGGCCTATATCAAGTAGAAAGCCGATCGATCCCAATTGCAATTCCATTTTTCAGGTCATTCTATGTAAGAAAAAAACTTACCGTTACCGCAGCTGCCGCTGTTGCTATATAGCAGGCACCAATACCGGTGAGTATAATTCTCTGCCTGAGCGTGGTTGTTTCTTTTAGTTTTTTGAACCGATTCCGAAAAAAATCCATGACAGCATCTCCCTTGTTAACACATTACCGTGAGATAGGGTGCAATTGGGCCGGGAAAAAAACTCCAACGCAATCGATAGGTAAGAAATTGAGGAATTATACTGGCAGGGAAATATCTCTTACTTGCGAAAAAAAACCTGAAATCAACGAGTTGATTTAACAGTACGTGGTTTCGCTAACACTTGTCAAACTGTTTACCCGGTTATAACGCTAAAAGCACAATTGTTAAATTGAAGTATGCGGATAGAAGGGCCCCGGACGATGCCTCGCTGCAGTCCACCTCTTGAACGGCGAAGCTTTTGCAAAGACGGTTGCCTTCGGCTGCCCCATTTGTTAATGTAAAGCGCAGATTAAAAATCTCCCCTGACGCCTCTTTTCCCAAGAGGGGATATTTTCTCCCCTTGGTAAAGGAAAGTGCGGTTTAACGAATATGATTACCCTTAATTCCGTTACAAAAAAATTCGGCGACTTTACAGCCGTCGATAATATTTCATACACGATTGGGAAGGGCGAGTATTTTGCGTTGCTTGGCCCGAACGGCGCGGGAAAAACAACCATCGTCCGGATGCTTCTTGATTTTATCAAGCCGACTTCGGGCAGCATCACCATTGATGGAATGCCCGTTTCCAACCCGGCGTCGCGCAAACACGTCGGCTATCTGGCGGAGCAGCACAAGATCCCTTCCTATCTTTCAGGATTTGAATATCTCTTGCGGCATGCGGCTTTGATCGGACTGTCCGGAAATGATGCGGCAATGGAAGTAGACCGGGTCCTGGAGCTGGTTTCCATGAACGGCATGGAAAAGAAAAAATCCGCTGTTTATTCAAAAGGGATGCAGCAGCGAATCGGCCTCGGCGCTGCGATTCTCGGCCGGCCGAAATTGCTGATACTGGATGAGCCCATAACCGGCCTTGACCCCATCGGCATACGCGACGAAAGAAAAATTATTGAAAACCTCCGCGGCAAGGGGGTTACGGTGATTTTAAACTCCCATCTGCTTTCAGAAGTGGAAAAGACCTGCGAAACTGCAGCCATCATGCATAAAGGAAAAATCCTTGTTAAGGACGCCATCCATTCAATTGTAAAAAACGGCGAAACCCTTGAAGACGTGTTCATCAGACATATTGAGAAAGAAAATGAATAATTTTACCCAAATTACGAGATATACGATTCGGGACCAGATGCGACATAAAAGCTTTTATGTCCTTTTGGGCATTTCTATTCTTTTAGTCCTGATGATTCGCGGATGTTACAACAGCGAATACATGGTGAATGGAAAGGCGCTGGACAGCATCGCTGTTGCCTGGCATGTTTCAAGAATTGTTTTCCAGGTCATCGCGGCAGGCATGTTTCTCACGGCGGCCCTGCTTTCAATGTCGATCTTCAGCAGGGACCACGCGGATGGAAGCCTCGTAATATTTCTTTCCCGGTCTGTTTTCAGATGGCAATATGTTTTCGGCAGGATAATCGGCACATGGATACTTTGCCTTGTTTTCATGTTTATTCTTCACTCGACAATTTTCCTGACCGTATGGACAAAAACAGGCGTCATTATTTCAGGATATTTATCCGCGTCGCTGATCTCGTCACTGAATCTTCTTTTTATCATTGCATGTGTGTGCCTGCTGTCTCTCTTTATACCTGATTTTATCAGCGTTATCTTTACCCTAGGCATCCTGCTGGTCGGGTTTGTTTCCGATGGCGGTTACCAGATTGTTAATAGTGACATGTTAAAATCGATAACCCCTGCCGTTGTGAATGCAGACCCGGCATTATGGCGAATTTTATACCCGAAAGTTTTCATGGTTCAGACCTATGCGGGTTCATTCATCACAAAAAGCGAATTTAACAATATGGGCCCTTTTCATCCGCTCTTGAATCTTTTCTTTTTTATCCTTCTCCTGATGACGCTGATGCTGATCCGTTTTAATAAAAAAGAGGTTTAAACAGGATATATTTTTGCCTTTCCTGAAGAAAGGCAAAAGAAACACCAAGGCACTGAGAGAGCACGCTATACATGGACATTATATATTCCGTCATCATCCCTGCCTATAACGAAAAAAACTGGCTGCCCCAAACACTGATCCGCCTGAAAACCGCCATGGCAGACAGCGGCCTTGCGGGCGAAATCATTGTGGTGGACAACAATTCCACTGACAAGACCGCCCAAATTGCCGCCGCCCACGGCGCCCGAGTCATCTTCGAGGAGCGAAACCAAATTTCGCGGGCGCGCAATGCAGGCGCAGGCGCTGCCAGGGGCAAGTACTTTATCTTTCTGGACGCCGACACCCTCCTTCCGCCCGGCCTGTTAAAAACGGCGTTGAAAAATCTTGAGAGCGGCGCTTTCTGCGGCGGCGGCGCGTGGGTATCGTCGTTAGAACCGCACCCGGCAGCGGTACGGCGTTCCATTGATATGTGGAACCGTCTGTCCCGCGCGTTTAGCTGGGCGGCCGGCTGTTTTATCTACACACTGCGGCAGGGGTTTGAGGCCGTCGGCGGTTTCAGCGAAAAAGTATATGCCAGCGAGGAGATCTGGTTTTCACGACAGCTCCGGGCCTGGGGAAAATCAAGAGGCTTAACGTTTCGAATCATAATGCATCCGCCCATCGTTACTTCCGTCCGAAAGATAAACTGGTTCACGCCCCGACAAGCCTTCCTGTTAATTATTATCCTGCTCTTTCCGCTGGCCCTTCGCTCCCGACTGCTGTGTTCGTTCTGGTACTCGCGGCCCGGACAAAAGGATTAAACTGACATTATGAATACACCTTTTCTGATGCTCTGGATCCGGAATACCCAACCCCGAAACTTTTTGCGAGGAAACCTATGCCCCTAAAAAACAAACCCGAATCCCGGCGACAGCGCACCGTCACCTGGCAGGACCCCATGATCAGCGCAAAGGCGGCCGCCACCATGGAAGGACTTGCGTACCTCCGGGCCATCAAAAACGGAACCCTGCCCCGGCCGCCGATTGCTGATCTGCTGGGCTACACAATAACCGAAATCGAGGTCAGCCGGGCGGTGTTCGTGCTGGATCCGGCAGAATATCATTACAACCCCATCGGCATGGTACACGGCGGGGTTGCCAGCACCATCCTGGATTCAGCCATGGCCTGTTCGATTCACACGACCCTTCCCGCCGGCAGGGTCTACACTACCCTGGAATTTAAAGTAAACTTTGTCCGACCCATGACAGACAAAACCGGACGGGTGCGCTGCGTGGCCGAAATTATCCATGTGGGCCAGCGCGTGGGCACCGCCCAGGCAAAAATTCTGGACAGCCAGGATAGGCTCTATGCCCATGCCACAACAACCTGCATGATATTTGAAGCGCCGCAGCAGGCGGAGTAACAGAGACCGGGGATCGGGGGACAGGGGTCGGAGATCAGGGGTCTATATCAGATTTTTTCTGATTAAGCATCCCTAATCCATTAAACATTTTGACAAACCGCAAAACCCCGGCAATTTCTTGGTGTCACCGATTGCGCCTAACCCCTGATCCCCGACCCCTGGTCCCTGACATCCGACACCCGACAACTTTTTTTATGGAGGTAATTATCATGAAGCTTACCAGTTCCGCTTTTCAAAATGAAGGCAAGATCCCTTCGGAATACACCTGCGACGGGCCCAATATCTGCCCGCAGCTGGCCATCAGCGACGTTCCTGCCGAGGCCAAAAGCCTGGTGATCATCATGGATGATCCCGATGTCCCCAAAAGCATCCGGCCGGACGGCATGTGGGACCACTGGGTGGTTTTCAACATCCCGCCCCACGTTCGCGAGATCAAAAAGGGAAAAGAACCCGAGGGCACCCACGGAAAAGGGACCGGCGGCAATCAGAATTATTATGGACCCTGCCCGCCTGATAGAGAACACCGCTACTTTTTCAAGCTGTATGCCCTGGATGCAAAACTGGATATACCGGCGCAATCATCCAAGATACAGGTTGAAAAGGCCATGGAAGGGCATATTCTTGCCAAGGCAGAGCTGATGGGGAAGTATGAGCGGCGCTGAAGATGAAAAAAATCATCTGACCGGACAATTCAGACCCTACGCAAAGCGGTTGGCATTTTATCGGGGGGTTTTCTGATTTCCGGCAGGCGGCACCGGTTTTTTAGCAAACCAGATACAGGCGGCTGCCGCGATGGCGGCGAAAACAAAAAAACGGAACACGGCGTGATAGGAGCCGGTCACATCAAAGGAAATGGATGCCACAATGGGGCCAAGGCCCAGCCCCAGCATGTGAAAGGGATAAACAAACCCGGCAATGGAAACCGATTCCGGTATTGACGGACAGCGCAACCACTATGGCCGAAATGATCAGCCACAATGCCGGTGTCCCCATCGCCTCCTTAAGCTTCCAGCTGTATTCTTTTTCTTCAGCCGGATAATTTTTCGATGCTGTTGCAGTTCCTTGCCTTGGCCTGCCATCGGGCAAAAGCCCCATATCTTCAGGCCGCCGCCGCAACATCACGGCTGCCGGCACTGCCACCAGCGCCAGTATGGCAACGGCGTACACGTGAAAAACCGACCGCCAGCCGTGACGCTCGATGATGTACTGGCCGACGATCGCCAGAACGGAAGACCCAAGGGGCGACGCCATTGCCAAAAGCCCCAAAGCCCGACCGCGCATCCGGCGAAACCAGTTTACAACTGCGGTATTCGGCACGACTTTTGACATGGTATTTGAAGCCACGACCCGGCCGATGATATAGACGACATATAAATGCCACAATTCCGTTAAACGGGTTATGGCAAGATAGACCCCCGCTGTAACAACCGCGCCCATGGCGGTCAACAGCCGGGGCCCATACCGGTCGGCCAGCCGACCGAATAGAATCGACACGATCCCGGCCACTAGGGTGCCGGTCGTAATCGCGCCGGTTGCCGCCGTCCGGCTCCAGCCGAACTCCGCCGTCAACGGCTTGAGCATGATGCTCATGAAGAGTTGGGAGGTGCCGGCCGCCATTACGACGCCCATCATTCCGATCCCGAGGATATACCAGCCATAAAATATTTTCGGTCTTTTATTTGTTTCGCCTGCTGTCACAATTCATATTTTCCTTGAAAGAACCTTTGGACCGAGACTATACTAAGATCGTTTCAGATAGTATATAAAAATATCCGGGACGTCTAATAAGGAAGTATGATGGAAAAAAGCAAACGCCTCATGCGCTGCGTTATCATTCTGCTCCTGCTGCAACTACAGGCGGCAGCAGATGGCTTGTCTTTCATCCGGCAGCCTTGGCCGCCGGCCTGCCCCGAAATCCTTCCCGTCTCCCAGGAAAGAGCGCTGGAGGAGCGGGCCGACCAGGTCATCGAAATAAACGATGCCCTGATACAACGAACCGTTCAGGCTAACGGCGGCAATTATTTTCGCCAAGGTCAGTCCAAGGTTTTAATATTCAACCATAAAATTTATAAGGATTTTTCAATCCGCGTCATCGGCGGCAACCGCCTGTCCATCGAAACCGAAGACGGTACATTTCAAATGGATGTGCTGAATCCTTAAAAAGGAACTCCCATGCAGGTTGAAAGACTCGACCATCTGGTCTTGACCGTTAAAGATGTTGCGGCCGCCAGTGATTTTTATCAGACAGCCCTCGGGATAAAGACCGTAACGTTTGCGGAAAATCGCACCGCACTGGTATTCAATACCGGCAAAATCAACCTGCATGAGGCCGGCAATGAATTTAGCCCCGCAGCGCTTCGGCCGACTCCGGGTTCAGCGGATTTTTGTTTTATCACGAAAACGCCCGTGTCTGTTGTAGCGGAAAAACTGAGATCCCTTTCCATTCCTGTCATAGAAGGTCCGGTAAAAAGGTCAGGGGCGTTTGGGCCGCTTTTATCCATCTACCTGAGGGATCCGGATGGAAACCTCGTTGAAATTTCCAATGAGGAATAATGGAGGACTTATGCGAATTGCCGTAATTGGGATCGGCGGTGTGGGCGGCTACTTTGGCGGTAAGCTCGCCCGCCATTATACCGCCGGTGGGGATGTAGAAATTACTTTTGTCGCCAGGGGGGCGCATCTGCAACAGATTCAAAAAAACGGTTTAAAGCAGATAACCGCTGAAGGGAATTTTACAGCGATTCCCGGCCGTGCAACCGATCAACCCCAAACCTGCGGACATTTTGATCTGGTGCTGTTTTGCGTAAAGGGATATGGCCTTGACGGCAGTGCGGCCCAGATCAAAAACAACGTGGATCGCACCAGCACGGTCATCACCCTGTTAAACGGCGTCGACAATGTCGGACCGCTTAAAACCGCTCTGCCTGAAGCAAGGGTTTTAAACGGCTGCGTCTATATCGGCGCCCATATTGTCGAACCGGGGGTCGTCCGGCAGGCCGGCGGAACCTGTCAGCTTCTATTCGGGCCTGAAGACGGCAACATGGAAGGGCTGTCCGCCATCGAAACAATATTAAAAAAGGCGGCCATCAAAGCGTCGCTGACAGCCGACATCCGAACCGTTGTGTGGGAAAAATATCTGTTTGTCTCGCCGCTTGCCAGCGCCACCGCTTATTTGAAGCAACCCATCGGCGCGTTTGTGGAAAAATCCGAAAAACTCGATTTTCTGGAAGGTCTGATGCACGAGGTCGCAGAAATCGGCATCGCCCAAGGAGTCACCATCTCTGAAGAGATGGTCCAGGCCGCCCTGAAAAAGAACTCCCTCTTTCCGTATGACACCAAAACTTCCCTGCAAATGGACTATGAATCCGGCCGCAAGATTGAAATCGACATATTTACTGGTTATATTGTCAAAAAAGGGAAGGAATTGGGAATTCCCACCCCCCTGCATGACAAGGTGTATAGAAAGCTGATCCGTTAATTCCATGAGAGAATTATATTGTGTATCCGGTTTCCAAATACAAAACACTCAAGCTGCTGGCGTTAGGTCTTCTGGTGATGCTTATCAGCAACTGTGCCGCGCAAATGCCTAGTACAACCAAGCCTCACCATACCCCCGATGGGTTCCGGAATCTTTATGGGTATGAGCGCCACGGCTTTTCGGACTTTTTAAAATGGCGCTGGCAGCGCCTCTGGCAAAGCAGGCCGGAGCCGGAATCTTATGCGTTCCCCCTGGCGAAAAATAACCCCGCCTTTCTCGGGTCAAACACGGATAAAATCACCCCGACCTGGATCGGCCATGCCACGCTGCTGCTCCAGCTGGATGGAAAAAACATTTTGACGGATCCGGTTTTTTCCCAGCGCGCCTCTCCGGTAGAGTGGGCCGGACCCAAGCGGGTGGTTCCGCCGGGCCTTGCATTTGAAAACCTGCCGCCCATCGACATGGTGGTGATTTCCCATGACCATTACGATGCGCTGGACAAACCCACCATTATAAGGCTGTATCGCCGAAAAGGCGGCGCCGACACTGTTTTTTTTGTTCCCCTCGGTTTTAAAAACTGGTTTCATGATCTTGGCATCCGCAATGTGGTTGAATTGGACTGGTGGGAAGCACACCCGCAGAAAGGACTGATCATTACGGCGGTGCCGGTCCAGCACTGGAGCAAACGGAGCCTGTTTTCGAGAAACAAAACCCTGTGGGCCGGCTGGGTGGTCCGGTCCGAACGGTTTCGGTTCTTCTTCAGCGGCGATTCCGGCTATACCCCGCATTTTAAAGAGATCGGCGCCCGGATGGGTCCTTTTGATCTGGCGGCCATACCCATCGGCGCCTATGAACCGCGCTGGTTTATGGGGCGGCATCACATGAACCCGGAAGAAGCCCTGCAGGTCCACGAGGATATCAAAGCCAAAAAATCCATCGGAATTCACTGGGGCACCTTTATCCTCACGGACGAACCCTTGGATGAGCCGCCCCAAAGGCTTGGGGCCGCGCTAAAGCAAAAGAAAAACCCGGCCCCTGATTTTACGGTGCTAAAACATGGCGAAACCCTTGTGTGGGAGTGAAACTCCCCGTGTTAAAACGTGGGGCTTCTTTCTAAAAATTTTTTATGTAATCCTCATACCTGTCATGCCCGCGAAGGCGGGCATCCAGAATTCTATTACTGGTGAAATCATCTGGATTCCCGCTTACGCGGGAATGACAAAGGATGCCATTCATCCCCGTTTTAAAAAACGGGGTGTTCTGGCATATTTATATAAAAGGAGCGTAACCAGCCATGGAACAGCTTGACCCGATCGTGAAAATCATCGCCCTGACCATGGGTGCGGCCTGGGCCAGCGGCATTAACCTTTACGCCGCCCTCCTGGTGTTGGGGATTTTGGGGATGACCGGCAACATCGTCCTGCCGCCGGACCTGCAGATCCTGACAAACCCCATCGTGGTCGTTGCAGCGGGATTGATGTATCTGGTGGAGTTTGTTGCCGACAAGATCCCCGGTGTCGATACCGGCTGGGACACGGTTCAAACCTTTGTCCGCATTCCCTTAGGGGCGCTGCTGGCTGCCGGTGCGGTGGGCGAGGTAAACCCGCCCCTGGCGCTTGCCGCCGCAATCGCTGGCGGCAGCCTGGCCGCCGGCACCCATGCCGCCAAGTCCGGCGCCCGGGTCATCATCAACACCTCGCCCGAACCCTTCAGCAACTGGATCGTTTCATTGTTGGAAGATTTTGTCGTAATTGTCGGCCTGTGGGCCGCGCTCTATCACCCCTGGGTGTTTGTGGCGCTGCTGGCAATCTTTATCGTCCTGCTGATATGGCTGTTGCCCAAGCTCTGGCGGGGGGTTAAAAAAATCTTCGGTTATCTGGCGCAATTATTCAGGCGCAAAACCATGGACCCGCTGCCGCCGGAAGATCCCGGCTGTCCACACATCTGATCGAACTTTTTTTCAACTTAAGGGATTTAGATACGATTCTCCTCGACGGCGTGACAGGCCACCTGGGATCCGGAAGGGTGTGGGATCAGCATCGGTATTTCCGCTTTACAGCGTGCGTTCACAAAATCGCAGCGCGTGTGAAACCGGCAGCCCGGGGGCGGATTGATGGGACTGGGCACATCGCCCTTAATGATCAAGCGCTTGCGCGTCAGCGTCGGATCAGGCACCGGCGATGCGGACAGAAGCGCCCGGGTGTAGGGGTGCAGCGGCGTTCGATAAAGTGTCTGACTGTCGGCCAACTCGGCGAGCTTGCCCAGATACATGACCGCCACCCGGTCGCTGACGTGTTCCACCACCGACAGATTGTGAGAGATAAACAGATAGGTCAGCCCGAACTCCTCCTGAAGGTCCTTGAGCAGGTTGATCACCTGGGCCTGGATGGACACATCCAGGGCCGAAACCGGTTCATCGCAGATGATCAGCTTGGGGTTGAGCGCCAGGGCCCGCGCCACCCCGATGCGCTGGCGCTGCCCCCCTGAAAACTGATGGGGGTAGCGCCGCATATGTTCTTTGCGAAGCCCCACCACCTCAAGTAATTCCAGCACCTTTTTTTCCCTTTCCGGTTTGCTTAGTCCGCCATGAATCAGCAAAGGGTACCCGACAATATGGGACACGGTTTTTCTAGGATTAAGGGAAGAAAAGGGGTCCTGAAAGATGATCTGCATTTTTCTTCTGAGCGCCCGCATCTGCTCCGGATCATATGTCAGAATATTTTCGCCTTCAAAGTAGATTTCTCCGGACGTGGGCTCCTCCAGCCGCAAAACGGTGCGGCCGAAGGTGGTCTTGCCGCAGCCCGATTCTCCCACCAGGCCTAACGTTTCGCCCTCACGGATGGTCAGACTGACATCGTCCACCGCCTTTACGGCTGCGACTTCTTTCATAAACACGCAGCCATGAATGGGGTAGTATTTTACGATATTTCTGGCATCCAGGAGGATGGTCTGTTTTCGTGAGTCAGGCATATTTCAAACACCGCGCGATATGATGTGCCGTAATCCTGTACATCCCCGGCTGTATGTCGCGGCAGTCCGCAAATACATCCGGACAGCGATCGCTGAAGAGGCATCCTGCCGGCAGGTTGAACAGAGACGGTACGGTCCCTGAAATGGTGTTCAGGCGGCCGCCTTTTATTTTACGCCCGATCACCGGGATCGACTGCAGCAGCCCGACCGTATAAGGATGTTTCGGGTTTGCATAAATGGTTTTAACATCGGTATATTCAACCACCTTGCCGGCATACATGACGGCAACCTGCTGGGCCATCTCCGCGATCACGCCCAGGTCATGGGTGATGAACAGGATGGCGGCGCCGGTCTCCTCCTTGAGCTTGTTCATCAAATCGAGAATCTGGGCCTGGATGGTTACATCCAGTGCCGTGGTGGGCTCATCGGCGATCATCAGCCGCGGGTTGCAGGAAAGCGCCATGGCGATCATCACCCGCTGGCGCATGCCGCCGCTCATCTGGTGCGGAAAGTCCTCCAGACGGGATTCAGGCGCCGGAATGCCCACCAGCTTGAACATCTCGACCACCCGCTGCCGGGTGTCTGCGCGTGAAAGTTTCTGATGCAGCCGGATGACTTCGCCGACCTGATCGCTCACGGGGAAAACCGGATTAAGTGATGTCATGGGCTCCTGAAAGATCATGGAAATCCGATTGCCCCGGATCTTTCTCATCTGGGCCTCGGAAAGCGTTAACAGGTCCCTTCCTTCCAGCAGAATTTTACCGTCCACGATTTTGCCCGGCGGATCCGGGATCAGTTGAATAATGGAATGGGCGGTAACACTCTTGCCGCAACCCGACTCCCCCACCAGGCCCAATGTCTCACCCGGGTCCAAAGACAGGGTGATGTCGTCCACGGCCCTGGCCACATGGCCGTGGACATAAAAATGGGTTTGCAGATTCCTAATTTCCAGAAGATGACTCATCATAACCTGTTTTCAAGTTCTGAGAAATATTCATGAAACAACCGGGCTAGTCCCGCAGGCGTGGATCAAGCGCGTCCCGCAGGCCGTCGCCGAGAAGGTTAAACCCCAGCACGGCGAACAATATGGCCAAGCCGGGAAGTGTCATGACCCAGGGAGCCCTAAGGATCAGCGAGCGGCTCTGGGCGATCATGGCGCCCCATTCCGGAGTGGGCGGCTGAGCGCCAAGGCCCAGGAAACTGAGGGCTGCGGCATCCAGTATGGCGGAGGCAAAACTCAGCGTGGTCTGGACAATGAGCGGCCCGAGGCAGTTGGGCAGAATCTCAATGAAAATGATGCGGCTGTCACTAACGCCGATGGAACGGGCCGCCGTGACATAGTCCTTTTCACACTCTTCTAAAACGCTTCCGCGCACAATGCGGGCAAAACGCGGCACATAGGTGATGCCGATGGCCACCATGGCGTTGCGCAGGCTGGGGCCGAGGTAGGCCACAATAACGATGGCCAGTAGAATATAGGGAAATGCCAAAAGTATGTCCATGAGACGCATGATCAGCGAATCCCTGAAACCCTTGAAATATCCGGAAATGCAGCCGAGGAAGGTCCCGCAAACAAAGGCCAGCCCCACACTGACCACCGACACCAGCAGCGATATTCGGGCGCCGTAGATCAGCCGGGACAGAATGTCTCGACCCAGATCGTCCGTGCCGAGGATATTTAGCCACTTGCCGGTTTCATGCCACACCGGCGGTTTGAGCTGGTCATAGAGTGCGGTATCAACGGGGTTGTGGGGACTGAGAACCGGCGCAAAGATCGCTGCCAGAATAAATATTAAAATGATGACCAGCCCGATGACGGCGATTTTATTTCGCCACAACTGGCTGAGCTGAACCATCAGCGGATGCCGGTCTTCAGGATTTTTTCGCGGGTTTCTGGTTTTCATATCATTCGATCTACCGCTTATTTTACACTGATCCGCGGGTTGATAACGGCGTACAAGACGTCGACGAAAAGGTTTATCACCACAAATATCGTTGCGATAAACAGGGTTCCTCCCTGGATGACCATGTAATCGCGCTGCATGACGGCATCATACATCCATTTGCCGACGCCCGGCCAGGCGAAAATCGTTTCCGTCAGGATTGCGCCTCCCATCAGGATGCCGAACTGCAGGCCGATGGTGGTGACGACGGGAATCAAGGCGTTGCGCAGGGCGTGTTTGAAAATCACCTTAAAGTTGGAAAGCCCTTTGGCCTTGGCCGTTTTTATATAGTCCTGCCGCAAGACTTCCAGCATGGAGGAACGGGTCATGCGGGCAACAATCGCTGTGGGAATGGTGCTGAGCGTGACAGCCGGCATGATGATATGCCAGATGACGTCCCGCAGCGCCTCCCAGTTTCGGGTCAGAACGGCATCCAGGATGTAAAAATTGGTGATGACCTCGAGATTGATGTGGACGTCCAGACGCCCGGAAATGGGCAGCCATCCCAGGTTCAGGGAAAAAATCAGCATAAAAACCAGACCGAGCCAGAAGATCGGCATACTGACGCCGGCCAGGGCGCCCAACATGCTCAGGTAGTCAAACAGGGAATATTGCCGGGTTGCGGAAACGATGCCGAAAAGGACGCCGAAAAAACAGCTGATGCATAGTGCCACCAGGGACAGTTCTATGGTGGCGGGAAAGCGCTGTTTGACCTCGATCCAGACCTTTTGCCGCGTCCAGATGGTTTCCCCCAAATCGCCTTTCATGAGCCGCTTGAGAAACAGACCGTACTGGACATGCAGCGGTTCATTGAGCCCCAGGTGTTCCCGGACTTCCTGGAGCGCGCTTTCGGTGGCCCGTTCGCCCAACAGCAGTTCGGCCGGATCCCCGGGCGTAAGGCGCAGCATCATAAAGACGATAATGGACACACCCAGAAGCGTGGGGATCAGAATCAGGAATCTTCGCAAAATATAGGCCGGCATGCTTAGCCCTCTCGCATTCACCCGTGCGTTGGCAGGCTCTCAGGGGAAAAGGCGAAAAGCGCCTTTTCCCCTAAGGATCCACTATTTCTGCATCCAGACATCCTTCATGCGAACCGAAGCCGTGGGGTGCAGCTTGTAGTTCATCACATTCTTGGTGATGGGGGAAATCACGGTGGAATGGGCGATGCTGATGACCGGACACTCCTCATAAATGAGCTGCAGGGCTTTTTTATAAATCTCGGCCCGTTTGGCCTGATCCACGGTTTGTTTTCCTTCGAGCATGTAGTTGTGGTACTGCTCGTTTTTCCATTGGGTGCGGATGGAAGAAGACGCCAACCCGTCAAACAGCACTGCCAGGAAGTTGTCCGGATCGCCGTTGTCGCCGGTCCAGCCGAGTTGGAAGAGGTCCATGTCGTCGGGCTGTTCCCGCTGCCGCTTGAGATAGGTTCCCCAGTCATAGCTGACGATTTTGGCTTTAATGCCGATTTTGCTCAGATCCGAAATCATGGCGACGCCGACCTTCAGCCCTTCGGGGTTGTAGGGTCGGGGCACCGGCATGGACCACAGGGTGATTTCAGGAAGGCCTTTGCCTTCGGGAAAACCGGCCTTGGCCAGATAGGCTTTGGCGAGATCGAGATCGTATTTGAACCCCGGGACCTCTTTGTTATATCCCCACATGGTGGGCGGAATCGGATTGCTGGCGACCTGGCCCATGCCCTGATAGATGTTGTCCACGATGGCCTCGCGGTTGATGGCATGCGCAATGGCCTTGCGCATGCTGGCATCCTGCCACAGCTTTTTGGTGTGATTGAAAGACAGGTAGCCGATGTTCATGCCGGGCTGGGATACCAGCTTGAGCTTCTTGTCTTTCGCGGCCATGGGAATGTCGGCGGGGTTGGGATACTGACAGATGTTAATATTGCCGGTTTTCAGTTCAAGAAAGCGGACGGAATTTTCCGGAATGCTGCGAAAAATGAGTTTATCAAGGTACGGACCGCCCTTTTTATCCCAGTAGTCCTTGTTCTTTTCCAGAATGATACGGTCGTCTTTCACCCAACTGACGAACTTGAAAGGACCGGTTCCCACGGGATTCCGGACGAATTCCTTGGGATTTTTGGTAAAGGCGGTGGGGCTGATGATATCGGCAAAGTCCATCCCCATGTTTGCCAGAAAAGGAGCCTCTACGCGCTTGAGTTTAAAAACGACCGTGTAATCGTCAATAGCTTCAATGGTGTCGACGGTGTTGTCCATTTCCATGGACACCCAATACTCGGGCGTCCGTTCCTGGGCAGGAATCGTCAGGGGCTGATTCAGGAATTTAACCTTGCGCTCTTTCATCATCCGGCCGATGGAGAAAACCACCGCGTCGGCGTTAAAGGGTGTTCCATCATGGAACTTGACCCCTTTGCGCAGATGGAAGGTATAGGTCATGCCGTCCGCTGAAATGTCCCAGGACTCGGCCAGTCCGGGTTCCAGTTGAGTTGACTCATCCGCGTAGGCCACCAGGGCCTCGAAGATATTGTCACAAACCATAAACGAGTTGCCGTCGGTTTCATAGGCCGGATCGAGTCCCACCGAATCCCCCCCACGGCCGTAAACCAGCGTACCCCCTTTTTGGGGACCGCCGGCCTTTTGGGCGGCTTTGGTTTTTTAGTTGTCTGGGCCAGGGCAATGCCGGCAATCAGAAAAAAAACTACGGTCATCAATACTGCAATTTTTTTAAACATACTCGGCCTCCTTTTTTTATTTTAATTGAACCCGTCAACGTCAGAACCAAACCCTGCTGTTTTCCAAAAAGCACAGCCATATGCCGGAAATATTCTCTGCTCCGTCGATGATGCATGGTGATATAAAACCATTTTCTGAAAGAGGGTGAATTGGCAACAGGCATTCTGGACCAGGCAGTGTTTCGGTCCACAATTTTTTTTAATTATCACCTTCGGCGCTTGCTGTCAAAAATATTAAATATTTAAAACACCTTCGGCAGTCAACCGGTCTATTTCTTGCCGAGAATAACCAAGGATTTCTTGTAAAACTTCTTCCGTATGTTCTCCCAGAAGTGGCGCGTGCGTGTAAATTTTTCCGGGAGTTTCAGATAGGTGAATCGGGGAGCCCACAATTTTTACTTTTCCAGCTGCCGGCTGCTCTATCTCTACCAGCATATTTCGATGCTTGATAACCGGATCGTCACATATTTGTTTCAGATTATGTATGGGTGAATACGGCAGGCCGGCTTTCTTAAAAATATCAATCCATTGCGTCGTTGTCTGTTTGCCTATTTCTTCTTGAATAATTCCGGCAAGCGTTTTTATATTTTCGGTTCTGGCCAGATTGGAATTAAACCTGGGGTCATTCAGTAAATCTTCTCTTTCAAGGATTTTACAAAATTTTGACCACAGGTTGTCATTCCCGATTGCAACGATTATCCAAGCGTCTTTGGTTTTAAACGCCTGAAAAGGTGAAATGGATGGATGCGCAGAGCCTAATGGCCCCGGAATGATACCGTCAACTGTATATCTGGCAACGGCGCTTTCCAAAACGGCAAACAAACCGTCCAGCATGGATCCGTCATAATATTGCCCTCGGCCTGTTTTCTCTCGATGAATCAACGCGGCAAGAATAGCGATTGCGGCCTGATGACCGGCAAAGATATCCCCGATGGATGATCCGGCCCTGCAGGGCGGTCCATCCGTGGGACCGGTAATACTCATCATACCGCTGTAAGCCTGAGCTACCATGTCATAAGCCGGTCGCGCAGCGTAGTCAGAAGGAGCGTCGTGACCGAAACCGGAAATTGAAGCATATATCATTCTGGGATTTATTTTCTGTATTTCGTCCCAGCTAAAGCCCATTTTTTTCATCGTTATCGGTCTGAAATTTTCAACAAGAACATCTGACTTCGTAATAAGCTCGCGAAGTATTTTTCTACCATGCTCATGTTTCAAGTTTAAAACCATGCTCTTTTTATTCCGGTTGAGGCTTATAAAATATCCACTCCGATTCTTATCGGGTTCTTTTATAAAGGGTCCGTATTCTCTGGCATCATCTCCACGGGGAGGTTCAACATGAATAACTTCAGCACCCAGATCCGCCAGAAACATGGTTGCGGTCGGCGCCGCCAGCACATGGCCAAGATCAACGACTCTGATACCTTCAAGGGCTCCACCCATAATCACCTATATCTCCTTAAATAAATTAGAATAAAATTCCTTCAAAAGCTTCTTTCGTCTTTTCCTGATTTTTGCATGGTCCAGGCGCAGTCAATTACAGGTCTTTGATCAGCTCTTTGAGATCAAGCTTTTCCAGCGTTTCAGGCAGCGGCACGCCGGTTTGCGGATCCCAGCCCATCAGGGTGTAGTAATTCTTTACCATCCAGTCCCATTTTTCCATGATGTCGACCCCTTTGTTGGGACCGTCAACCGGCACTGAGCCGTAACGGACCGATGGCCGCTCATCTTCAATATCCAACCCGTGCCTGAGGTTAAAAATGCGCAGTTGGTTGACGATGCGCCGGCCTAGGGTAAAGGCATCTTTAAGCGCCCAGTCCCATCCGGTGGCCGCGTTGAAACAGGCGATCAACCGCTTGGGATCGGCGGCCACAAATCGGCAGGTGCCGGTGCAGTCGTGATATAGACCGATACCGTTATGCCTGGCGTTGAAGGTGGAAACCTGTTCATGGGAAAAATAATCGCTGGGCTCTTCAATATCCACCAGTTTAGGCTGGATCGGCCCGTGGGTCGCTTCCAACGTGCTGGTGTTGGTCAGGCAGGTGTCAAAAAGCTCAAACCATCTTCCGCGACCACGATGGTCGTGGCCCCTGGGGGCCGAGCCTTTTTGGGTATAGACGGCCCAGTCGGCGGCTTTACCGCCGATCTTTTTGGAGGCCCGCATGACCCCGTCGGCAAGCAGGTCGCCGAAAGCGCCCTCCCGCCGGGCAATCCGGTTCATCAGGGTTTTGACGGCTTCCACATTGCCCCAGCTTAGATCGAGCCCGTCGGTCTCTTTGGTGGTAAAGACGCCCTTTTGAAAGCATTCCATGGCCCAGCCGATCACCCAGGATGTTTCGTTGCAGTCCATCCCAAGGGTATCGACTTCGTTGGACAGCATGACCACCGCCCCCAAATCCGTGTTGCCGATCTGAGGCCCCCAGGCCGCCAGCATTTCGTATTCAGGCTCTTCGCCCACAAACCCTTTGTAGGGTCCCTCTGTGACGGTAACCTCTTTGACATGGGCGACCGCGCACTTGTAGCAGGGTCTGGAGCGAATCTTGAAATGGGTCCGCATGTACTGCCCGTTCATTGTTTCATGCTCCGGAAAAACATTGGTGGTATAATTCTTAACCGGCAGGGCGCCGAGACCATGCGTCGCTGAAAACCCGCCGCCGGTGCCCCACTCATAAATTCGGGTGGTTTTGGCGTATGCTACCATATCCGCCGCTTTTATTTTCAGCAGGTCCGGATCGTAGACGCTGAAAGCTGCCGCTGCTTTAAGGGCCACCACCGCTTTCAGATTCTTGGCCCCCATTACGGCCCCCAGGCCGTTGTGGGAAGCGGAATGGCCGGCGTCGCCAACAATACAGGCGTGTCGAACGAGATTTTCTCCGGCAGGGCCAATGCCGAAAACACTTGCCCCGGATTTGCCGACCCCCAGTTCTTTTTTTAAGATAGCCTCGACCTCACCAACGGTTTTTCCCTTGATGTGGTTGGCATCTCGAATTTCAGCCGCTCCCGGTCTGAGCAGAAGGTAGACAAGCTTCGGTGCTTTGCCCTGGAAAATAATGCCGTCGTAACCGCAAAATTTCAGGTAAGCCCCGAAAAAACCGTTTGCCTGGGAAGACCCGGCCAGGTTGGTCATGGGGCCCTTTGCCATGATGTTGATTGTTGCGGCGCCGGCAACCCCGGTACCGGCCAGCGGTCCGGAAGTCCATATCAGGCGGTTTTGCGGATCAGACCATTTCACTTCCGACGGCACCTCATCATAAAGATATTTTGCGCCGAGGCCGACACCGCCGACCCATTTCCGGACGGTTGCTTCATCCAGATCCTCCGCCCCTATTTTTTCTTCGGACAAATTCACCCGCAAAATTTTTCCTGCATATCCGATTTTCGTCAAATCGACCATCTGAACCCTCCTTTATAGTTTCACCCGTTCAACACTTTCGGTGTGGTCTTCTGCCCGGTATATTTTCTTGACAAATACCCTGCTTTGGTTTTGTAAAACAAATAGGAAACTTTTTCAAGCAGCACCTCCGCCTGCCCCATGACATCTTTTTGGCGGTAGGCAAGATAGAGAGAAAACTCATGGCATTTGTCAAAATTCCGGGGCTTGCCGGAAAATTATATGTCCCGGACAAAAAGCCGAAAACCGAAAAAAAACACGCCTGTGAGGATTGTTTTTCCTGCCAGAACTGCGGGGACGACCGCTGTCAGGTTTGCCGCCGGGAGCGAAGGCTCCCCTGCAGAAAATCTACCGAAATCAAATAACGCTTCAGCCCCGGGAAATGGGCAAAAGGGGGCGTTTTGCAAAGGTCTCACGTTACCGTCGGCAACTGCGCCCAGTTGGTGGTATAGGCCGGGGAACGCTTTTTAAAGGCCGTCCGCCAGCGCTGCCCTTTTCCCAGACCGGCGGCGGCATAGAGCAGGGTGCCGGCGCCCATTTGGGTGTTGATGCGGTCCAGCGTCTGCATCAGTTTTTTGGACCGGCGGCGGTCCCTGTCATCAAAGAGGCCGGCCTGAATCGGACCGGCGCTCACCAGATCCTTAAACATCACCCCGGCACGCTTATAGCAATACCCCCGGCGGTAAATCGCCCGGAGCCCCTCACCGGCATAGTGGATCAGTTCGGCCGTATCGCTGGTGGGCACCGGCAGCCGGATGGTTTCCAGGTTGCAGTAGTACCGTTCCTGCTTAAAACGGTTGGTCATCAGAAAAACCATGAGAACGCCGGCAGCGACGTTTTCCTTGCGGAGTTTCTCGGCCCCGCGAGATACATAGGCGGCAACCGCCTCGTTGAGCTGCGCCAGGGATTCGACTCCCGCCTTGAAACTTCGCGAGACCGTGATCCCTTTTTTAACGGGGGGGTTTTCTTCCAGGGGATAACAGCAACATCCTTTGAGTTCCTGCTGCATACGGGTCCCCACGACCCCCATCCTGCCCCGGATAAACTCCCGGTCGGCATCGCGAAGCTGCCGGGCGTTGATAATGCCGCTTTTCTTAAGAAACTCGGCATAGCGGCGGCCGATCCCCCACACGTCGGCCACTTCCACTTCGGCCAGCGCCCGGTCCTGAAGGGGGGAAGCGGTCAAATTCAGGACACCGCCCGTTTTTTCCGATTGTTTCGCCAGCCGGTTGGCTATCTTGGCCAGGGTCTTGGTTTCCGCAATCCCGACGGAAACGGGAATCCCGGTCCACTGCCTGACAGCGGCCTGGATGCGACGCCCGTATTCGGTGAGACCGTCCCCCGGCAGATCCGACAGGTCCAGGAAGGCCTCGTCAATGGAATAGATTTCCATTTCCGGCGCAAACTGCGCAAGGGTTTCCATAACCCGCCGGGACATGTCGCCGTACAGGGCGTAGTTGGAGGAATACACCTGGATATCATGGGTTTTTATCAGGGCCTGGATCTCAAACACCGGCACGCCGAACCGGAAACCGAGCGCCTTGGCTTCGTTTGAGCGCGCCACCGCACACCCGTCATTGTTGGACAGGACGATGACCGGCTTTCCGGCAAGCCTGGGGTTAAACACCCGCTCACAGGAAACATAGAAATTGTTGCAGTCGACCAGTGCAAAAACCTTGGACATAAAAGCGATCTTTTCTGATTAGTCTTCCAATTGAAAGGAAGGAATCCAGGATTCCAGGGTTCACGGTTTGAAAACGTTCCGGGTTTTGCCGGGATGCCAGGATGCGTGGATGCTATGGTGTTAGGGAATTTTCTTTTGAACTTTCCTTGCTTCCCGGCCTCCCAGCTTTCCAGCCGGCTATAACGGATGTATGACGCTCGTCACCACCCCCCAGATCTCAAAATTCATCTCCGCGTTGATTTGCAGCGGTTTATAGTTTTCGTTTTCGGGCATTAATAAAATTTTGTCCTTGAGCCTGCGGATCCGTTTGACGGTCAGCTCTCCCTCAATCACCGCGATGACGACTTTTTTGTCGGCCGGCTCGATGGAACGGTCCACGATCAGGATATCGCCGGGGTGGATGCCGGCTGCGATCATGGAATCGCCGGCTACACGCACAAAAAAGGTGGCGGCCGGGTGTTTAATCAGGTATTTGTTCAGATCGAGCTTACCCTCAAGGTAATCTTCAGCCGGGGAAGGAAACCCGGCCGCCACCGGAACCATGAACAAGGGCCGCTCACAAGCTGTGGAAAGGTCCGGAGAAAACACTGCATCTACTGTTGTAACCATTAAAGTCACCTGCCTGTTTTTTTATCAAGCTGTTTGAGTTTGAAAAATCATAGCACGATCCGAATGCGATTTCAAAAAATATGAGTAAATCCCTCTCGCCGAGATATATTAAGAGAACATTTTAGCCTCAGCGTGGATACCGATAAATAACACACGATTTATAATATGCATTGAGATTTTCGATGAAAGCAAATTTATACATCATAATTACCTATTTAACATATTTATAATTTCCATGGAATAATTTTTTTATTGAAGAACCCTGCATTCCCGCCATGGCGGGACGGGGAATGCGCTCGTTTTTGCGATTTAAATAAAGGAGGACACCCATGGAGGATAAAAAAAGAATGCGCCTGACGGAGATGTTAACAGGGGCCGGCTGAGCGTCCAAACTTCCTCCAGGGGACCTGGACAGGGTGTTGCGCGGCATGGTGTTTCCGACGGATGAGAACGTTCTCGTGGGGTTAGGCAGTGCGGACGATGCCGGTGTTTACAAAATTTCAGACGACCTGGCGCTGATCCAGACGGTTGATTTCTTCACACCCGTCGTGGACGATCCATACTGGTTCGGACAAATTGCCGCCGCTAACGCACTGAGCGATGTCTACGCCATGGGTGGAACACCAAAGACCGCCATGAACCTGGTGGCCTTTCCGGTCAAGGAAATGGATTTATCGATTCTTCGGCAAATTATCCAGGGTGGCCTTGACAAACTGACGGAGGCTGAAGTGGTTCTCATCGGCGGGCATAGCATTGAGGACAAGGAATTAAAGTACGGCCTGTCCGTTACCGGATTCGTGCACCCGGCGCGGGTGCTTATCAAGAAGAACCTGCAGGCGGGAGACCAGATAATTTTGACAAAACCGCTCGGCACAGGAATTGTCAGCACCGCCATCAAGGCAAGGATGGCTTCTGCGCACCTCACAGATAAAGTGACCCATTTGATGGCCTTGCTCAACCGAGACGCCACCAGGAGCATGTCGAATTTTAACGTCAGTGCCTGTACCGATGTTACCGGCTTCGGTCTGCTCGGGCACCTGGCCGAGATGGTCTGCGGGTCGGGAATGAGCGCGCGGGTCTTTTCCGAGCAGGTGCCGGTGATTGCGGAAGCCCTTGAATTTGCAGCTATGGGCCTGATCCCTGCCGGTGCATACAAGAACAGGGAGTTTCGGGAGCCGATGATCGCCTTTGCGGAACCGGTAAAGCGTACCCGGCAGGATATCCTGTTCGACCCCCAAACGTCGGGTGGATTGCTGATTAGCATAAACGGCCATCAAGCTGGCAAACTCGTTGAAGCCCTGAAAAATGCGGGCATCTCCGATGCGGCTCAGATTGGGGAAATACTAAGCGGTCCGGAAGAAAAAATATGGGTTGTATAAGGCGCCAGTCACCCCACTACACCCTACGACAACAAAATTTCAAATAAAAGTTATATAGGAGGTTTTAGCATGAAGGAAATAGATGTCCGTGGATTGGCCTGCCCGGCGCCTGTGCTTCAAACCAAAGCAGCGCTGCAGAAGGAAAATCTCCAAAGCGTAAGAATTGTTGTCGACAATGCCGCTTCCCAGCAGAATGTTCAACGCTTCCTGGAGTCCCAGGGTTTTCAGACGACGCTTGGACAAAATGAGGCTGATTACCTGGTCATCGGGACCTGTGATGCAGCGCCCGATATACCGCCCCGTTTATCCGAGGAGAAAAAATCCGGTGAAAAAAAGATCATGGTCATGTGCGCTACCGACCGCATGGGTTTCGGAGACGATGACCTGGGCCGGAAGCTGATGTTCAATTTCCTGCGCACGCTTAAAGAAATGGGCAACGAGTTGTGGCGGCTGGTATTCGTGAACAATGGTGTGAAGCTGACCATCGACGGCTCGGAGGTGATAGAGGATCTCAAAAACTACGAAAAGGAAGGGCTCAAGATTCTGGTGTGCGGCACTTGCTTGAACCATTTCAATCTTCTGGAAAGAAAACAGTCCGGCGAGACGACCAATATGCTGGACATCGTCACCGCCATGCAGTTGGCCGACAAGGTGATCAATATCTGATTCGGGGGAAATCTATTACAACTAAAAACGACCCCCAAATTCCCGCTTGACCTTAAACCGATTTTTCACTATAGATCCTTTAATGTCCGTTAACTTCAGCGCGTTGGAAAACTGACCGACCTGTTGTCGCTGTCTCCAGAGAATCACCGGACCGCGAATATCGATCTTGGAGGATTACCGCTGGTGAAAAAACTACGCCTGGCCCTGTATATCGGCATTGCAGCAGTGTCTCTTCTCGGTTTTATCTTTCCTTACCAGCATCCCCATTTCTGGTGGCAAAAAATTCCCGTCTTTGATGCTGTTTTTGGTTTCGTCGGTTGCATCGTCATTATCCTCTTTGCCAAAGGGCCGGGTCACCGCTGGCTGACGCGAGACGAGGATTACTATGATTAGCATCGTCCCGCCGGCCTTTATCTACTTTATCGGCGCTCTCATCCTGCCTTTTTTGCCCGGCAGAAAGATGAAGCAGACCCTGGCGCTGCTGATACCGGTGATTGCCTTTATCGATCTTCTCTACATGCCCCACGGTGTCTACTGGACCTATCCGTTCCTCGGCTACGAGCTGGTCCTGGGAAGAGTGGATAAGCTCAGCATGGTCTTTGGGTATGTTTTTGTGATCATCTCTTTTCTCAGTATCCTTTACGCCATTCATATCCGAGAATACGGCCAGCATGTCGCCGCCTATCTTTACGTCGGCAGCTCGCTCGGCGTGGTGTTTAGCGGCGACCTCTTCACGCTGTTTGTCTGCTGGGAAATTATGGCGGCCGCTTCGGTCTTCCTGATCTGGTACGGGAGAACAAAAGCCTCTCTGGATGCGGGGTTTCGTTATATTCTGGTGCACCTGGCCGGCGGCTGCATCCTGATGGCCGGCATCGTGATGCAGGTGGTTCAAACCGGCTCCATTGGATTTTCAATGTTCGACTTCGGCACCACCGCCGCCAAATTTATTCTGGCGGGGTTTATCATCAATGCCGCGGTGCCGCCGCTGCATGCCTGGCTGCCCGACGCTTATCCCGAAGGGACCATCACCGGCAGCGTCTTTATGACGGCTTTTACCACGAAAAGCGCCGTATATGTCCTGGCCCGCTCCTTTGCCGGCGTTGAAATTCTGGTCTGGCTGGGCGCCGTTATGACGATCTACGGGGTCGTCTACGCCGTCCTTGAAAAAGATCTGCGGCGGCTGCTGGCCTACCATATCGTCAGCCAGGTCGGGTACATGGTCTGCGGCGTTGGACTCGGCAGTCAAATGGCCATCAACGGGGCCAGTGCCCACGCTTTCTGCCATATTCTCTACAAGGCCCTGCTGTTTATGGGGGCCGGGGCTGTGATCCATGTTACCGGAAAAAGAAAAATGACCGACCTGCAGGGACATAATCTCTATCGCAAAATGCCGCTCACCCTGGCCTTATACATGGTCGGCGCGTTTTCGATTTCGGCGGTGCCGCTCTTTAACGGGTTTGTCAGCAAAACCATGGTGGTGGCTGCCGCCGGGAAACTCGACCGGCCCGCAATTGAACTGATGCTGCACCTGGCCTCCATCGGCACCTTTCTCAGCGTCGGCCTGAAACTCCCGTGGGGCACCTGGTTCGGCAAGCCGGACGCTAAACCGGACGAAATATCCCCGGCCAAGGAACCACCCATCAACATGCTGCTGGCCATGGGGTTGACCGCTTTTCTGTGCATTTTTACAGGGATTTATCCAAAACCGATTTATGATCTATTGCCCTATGCCGTTGACTTTCATCCTTATGAAGCCGGTTATGTCGTCGCCGCACTGCAACTGTTGCTCTTGACGGCGGCCGCCTTCTGGATTTTTATCGACAAATTAATGGCCGGCAAACCGGCCGTTTCTCTGGATACCGACTGGTTTTACCGGATGTTCGGCCGGGCGCTCTTCCGGTTTTGCCATTCTCCCCTGCAGGGGTTCAGCAACTCCCTCCGGTCCTGCACTACCGGCGGAACCGCCCGCCTTGCCGATTTCAGCCGGAACCCTCTGACCGTACTGGAAATGCTGTGGCATAAGCTGCAGGGTAAAGCCGTGCCGGACAAATACCCGGCCGGTCGTATCAGTTCCACAACAAACCGTCCGTTTCCCATCGGATGGGGTGTCTGCGTTTCAATACTTTTTCTTTTTTTCTATGGGCTGGTTTACCTGAGACTGTCTACATTTTTTTGATACCCCCTTCATAGATGAAATCGCTTTATACGGAAGGAGGACACATGGCGGTAATTACAATTTCAAGACAATACGGCGCCGGGGGTAAAACACTGGGCCAGATGGTCGCCCGGAAACTGGGATATTATTTTGCCGAGGATGATATCATTCAAATGGTTGCCCGTGCAGCAAAGGTATCCAAAGACTGGGTGGAGTGCATTGAAAGGGAGGCCGGCAGCACCCTGCTCAAGTTTATTTCCGGACCGGGCCGAAAAAAATTTCTGCACCGCTGTTCCGACACCCAGAAAGGTTAGATTGACGAAGAAATCTACGTTGATTTGTTAAATCAGATCATTACCAAAATTGCCAAGGAAGGAAATGCAGTCATCCTCGGCAGAGCCAGTCAATACATCCTTAAAGATCAAAAAAGTGTATATCATGTCCTGTTGGTAGCCGATAGAGTGGACCGCCTCAAGTTTCTGCAAAAACATTACAGATTCCCGCCTGCAAAGGCAAAACAGGTGGTAAACCGCCGGGAAAAGCGAAGGGCAAATCTGTATCGCAAGTTCGGCAGGAAAGATTATGACCAGCCGCACCTGTACCACCTGGTCCTCAATATGAGCCAGCTCGATTTGAAACGAGCCCTTAAATTGATTTGCGCCTTGGTAGGGAAATATTAAATTTGACATTTTTTTGTCTTTAAGCATAACATAATTTGAACAAAATGGTTGGTTTTACTTGAAGTTATGCACATGTCGCGCTTTTGAGTTTTGCATTGGTCCCGAATCTTCACCATCTCGATTGAACAGGAGCATCTTACGTGACGGCTGAAAAGCAAAAAAACCACCAGAATGCGCCCGCGTTTTCTCAGGATACGGAAGACCCGCCGGTTCGTTCTCAACCCAAAAAGAATGTACTCCCGCATATACTGACGTTTATAATCATGTTCAGCGTATGGATTCTTTTTTCGGGCAAATTTGACCGATTCCATATCTCCCTCGGCATCATATCCTGTGCGCTTGTTTCAGTGTTCGGCAGCGAACTGTTGTTCCCTGATCTGAAAATAAAGGAACTCCCGATTGTCTGGTTCCGCTTTATCCGGTATGTCCCCTGGCTGCTGTACCAGGTGCTGGTGGCAAACATCCATGTGATGTACCTTGCGTTTCATCCCAAAATGATCGATCTGATCGACCCGCAAATTATCGTTTTTAGAAGTCGCTTAAAAAGTGACCTGTCCCTGGTAACGCTGGCCAATTCCATCACGCTGACCCCCGGAACGATTACGGTTTATGTTTCAATCTTCGGTGATGTTACGGTTCACGCCATCGACGTGGAGTCCGGGCAGTCCCTGCCCTGGATCATGGACGCTCGGATAGCTGAAATTTTCGGTGAATAATGGATACCTTTTTTCTTTATTCGGGCATTTACCTGGGCATTCTGATGCTGATGCCGCTGTACCGCGCCGTGGCCGGGCCGACCATCCTTGACCGTATTATCGGCGCAAACGCCATCGGCAGCAAAACAGTCGTCCTGTTATTAATGGTCGGCCTCATCTATCAGCGGGTAGACATGTTTGTGGATATCGCCCTGGCTTATGCCATGCTGAATTTCATAGCCGTCTTGGCGGTTTCCAGTTATTTTCATAAGCGCAAGGGCCTGTATGACGAGGCCCCTCGCCTTAAAGCCACCGAGAGAAGGAGCTGACCGATGGTGATCGCGGCCGTCATTTTTTTACTCCTGGGGCTGCTGTTTTTCACGGGGGGTTCCGTCGGCATCATCCGTTTCCCCGATTTTTATTCGCGTCTGCATCCGGCGGGAAAACTCGACACCATGGGGGTGCTGATGGCCATGGCGGGAATGGCATGCTATACCCTAAACCATTTTTCCGTGGATGCTTTGCTGACCAGTCTGAAGATCATGCTGATCGTCGTCTTTGTTTTTATCACCAGCCCCACCGCGACCCATGCGATTATGGATGCCGGCGCCAGAGCCGGCCTGCAGCCGTGGACCAAGGAGCATAAGGAGGAACCGGAATGATCTGGCAGCTCGATTTCATCATCCTGACGCTGGTGATTATCAGCGGCATCGCGGCCATCAGCATCAAGGACCTGTTGGGCGCGGCTGTTTTATTCGGGGCTTACAGTTTCATGATGTGCCTGTTGTGGTCCATCATGGGGGCCGTGGATGTTGCCTTTACCGAGGCGTCGGTGGGCGCCGGCGTCAGCACCGTCCTGTTTGTGGCCGCCGTTTTTCGAACAACCCGGAGATCCAGAGATTGAATAAAACCATTGGGTTCATCACCGTTGTACTGTGCGGCGTGATGCTGCTGATCGGAACAGCCGATTTCCCGGACTGGGGGGACCCGCAATCTCCGGCCAGCAGGCATGTTTCGCCGTATTATATTGAAAAATCCATTCCGGAAACTTCCGTCCCCAATATTGTCACTGCCGTACTTGCGGATTACCGCGGCTACGACACCATGTTTGAGACAACCGTAATTTTTACGGCCGGAATTGCCTGTTTTTTTCTGCTGCGGGTCCGTCGTAAAGAGCCTGAAATAAGATACTACCGACATATTCCCACCGGCATCACCCTTCGCATCGAACAAGGGGCGAAACTTCCGGAGGATTCCAAGGTGTTTGAAAGAATCGACACGCTGTATGCTCCCCATGATCTGATCATTAAAACCACAGCCCGCCTGATTATCCCCTTCATACTGATCTTCGCCCTGTATGTTATCGCCCATGGACATCACAGCCCCGGCGGCGGTTTTCAGGGCGGGGTGATCCTTGGGGCCGCCATTATTTTGTTTGCAATTTCATATGACTTGAGATCCGCAAACCGAAAACTGTCCGAAAAGGCGGCCGCTCTTCTCAGCACCATCGGTGTCTTTATTTATGCGGGCACCGGCGCGCTTTGCCTGTTGCTGGCCTCAAATTTTTTAGACTACGGCGCCCTGGCGTCAATCCTGGGTGTTGATCCGGTGACCGCGCGCTCCCACGGAATCCTTATTGTCGAAATCGGGGTCGGCACCACCGTAATGGCGGTCATGGTCTGGATTTATTACAACCTTTCTTCCCGTGGCAGGCAAGATGAGGGCCTCTGAACATGGACGACATATTATCCATCCTGATTTCAAAATATAATTATTGGGGCTATATCATTCTGATGATGGTGGGACTCTACGCCATGATCATCAAGAAAAACCTGGTGAAAAAAATCATCGGCATGAGCATCATGCAGACCGCCATTATATTTTTTTATGTGTCCGTCGGGGTTAAAAAAAACGCGACCATCCCCATCATCACCCATGGACACAACGGCGCTGCTGATATCGTCCGGGCCAGCGACTACATCAATCCGCTGCCGCATGTTCTCATGCTCACCGCCATCGTCGTGGCGGTGGCGACGTTAGGCGTAGCGTTGGCTTTGGCCATAAAGGTTTACCGGCATTACGATACGCTGGAAGAAGACGAGATCCATGACTTCCTGAAAAAGCAGGTGGAGTAAAAATGAGCGACCATTTTCCGGCCTTGATCATTGTGGTTCCACTGCTTTCCGCCTTTTTGATTGCCGCAACCGGCTGGATCAGGCGGATGCTCTGCTTCCCCATCGCAGTATTTGCCATGGCCGTATCGCTCTATTCCGCAGTTGCGCTGCTTCTCAAGGTCGTCAGTAACGGGCAGGTCATCTACCATCTGGGCGGCTGGTCGCCCCCCTGGGGAATCGCTTACCACATTGATTATTTAAACAGTATTGTTTTGATTGTGGTGGCAGCGGTCGCCTTTATTAATCTGCTGGCTACCCGAAGCAGCGTCGCTTTGGAGTTTCCTGAAAAACTCGGCCCGTTTTACGCGCTTTATGTCCTGTTTGTCACCGGGCTTCTGGGAATCGTCGTAACCGGCGATGCTTTTAACCTCTACGTTCTTCTGGAAATTGCGGCATTGACCGGCTATGCCCTTCTTGGAATGGGGGAAGGCCGGGCGCCGCTGGCCAGCCTGAACTATGTCTTCATGGGAACCATCGGCGCCAGTTTTTATCTGCTGGGAATCGGCTATCTTTATCTGGCCACCGGTTCGTTGAACATGGCCGATATTGCCGCATTGCTGCCGGAGATTTACCATTCTAAAGTCGTGCTGCTGGCCTTTATCATCTGCATGACAGGGCTGTTTATAAAAATGGCGATGTTTCCCCTGCATCTCTGGCTCCCGGATGCGTACGCCTATTCCCCATCGGCATCCATCAGCCTGATCGCCCCCCTGACCACCAAAGTGATGGTATATGTCATGATCCGAATCGCGCTGACGGTCTTTACGCCTCGTTTCACATTTGCCAGCCTGAAAGTAAGCACCTCCTTTGTATGGCTGGCCGCCATCGCCATTGTGATGGCCTCGATCCTGGCGCTTTCACAAAGAAGTGTGAAAAAGATGCTGGCGTACATTATTATTGCCGAAGTCGGTTATATGGTCGGCGGTTTGTGGCTGGGCAATCGCAACGGCATAACCGGAGCGATTCTGCATATCATCAACGACGCCGCCATGACCTTGTGTGTTTTTCTGGCGGCGGGCAACCTTTTATTTAAACTGAAACATGATTCTTTCGACCATTTGAAGGGAGTGTTTCGTAAAATGCCTTTTTCCATGGCGGCCCTGGTAATCGGCGCGTTATCCATTATAGGGGTGCCGCCCACCTGCGGATTTTTCAGCAAATGGTATCTCATTTGGGGAGGGATTGATGCCGGCCAGTATGGTTTTGTGGCTGCCTTGATATTCAGCAGCCTGGTGAATGTGGTCCTCTTTTTCAGGATCTTTGAAATCGGCTTTTTTGAGCCGGCCCAGGAACACCACTCCTCCGACAGTACGCCGGTTGAAGAGGCGCCCATAGAGATGCTGGTGCCGCTGATGGTTGTAGCCGCCCTGCTGATTGTTCTGGGATTTTATACGGACGACATTGTAAACAACATCATTCGATTTGCGATTCCAGCCGGTATTACCTGAATATGGACACACTGATATCCATAAAACCTTTGCTGGCCGTTCTGATCTCACTGCTGATCCCCATCCTGCTGATGGTCAGCGGAAAACCGAATCTGCGCGAAACCTGGACGTTTGTTGCAGCCGTTGCAAAATTTCTGATTATCGTGTCCATGCTCCCGGCAATCCTCAGCGGCCATCAAATCGAATTTACCGTCGCCCGGATCCTGCCGGCCGTCGCAATCAAGTTCCGGGTCGATGCATTCGGAATCCTTTTTGCGCTGGTATCCTCTTTCCTCTGGATTATCACATCCGCCTATTCCATCGGGTACATGCGGGGGCTGGATGAACACAGTCAGACCCGCTATTTTTGTTTTTTTGCCCTTTCCCTTTCCGCAACCATCGGGGTAGCCTTTTCAGCAAACCTGCTGACCCTCTATCTTTTTTATGAAATGCTTTCTTTTGCAACCTATCCGCTGGTTGTCCATCATCAGGATAGCGAGGCCAGAAGCTCCGGACGAAAATACCTGCTGTACATCGTTGGCTTATCCATTGCTTTTGTCCTGCCGGCCATGCTGATTATCTACAGCAAAACCGGCACCCTTGATTTCGCACGCCAGGGAATTCTGGCCGGCGCCGCATCACCGTCTTTAGCCTTCCTGCTTCTCCTGCTGCTGTTGTTCGGGTTCGCAAAGGCTGCCATGATGCCGTTTCATTCCTGGTTGCCGGCGGCTATGGTCGCCCCGACACCGGTCAGCGCACTGCTGCATGCGGTTGCCGTAGTCAAAGTGGGGGTCTTCAGCATTCTGCGAGTCCTGACCGGCGTATTCGGAACGCAGTTTTTATCATCACTTCATATGGGTGAGGTCGTTGCCTACATCGCCGCTTTTACCATTATCGCCGCTTCGCTGATCGCGCTCGCTCAGGATGAGCTGAAACGGCGGTTGGCATTTTCCACCATCAGCCAGCTTTCGTATATCGTTTTGGGGGCGGCACTGCTGTCGCCCAAAGGCTTGGCCGGCGGCATGATCCATATCGCCATGCACGCCTTTGGAAAAATAACCCTTTTTTTCTGCGCCGGGGCTATCTTTGTTGCCACCGGAACCAAACATATCAGCCGAATGACCGGAATCGGCAAACAGATGCCGGTGACCATGGCGGCTTTTTTTATCGGCGCCTTGAGCGTCATCGGTCTGCCGCCCACCGGCGGTTTTATCAGCAAATGGTATCTGGTTTTAGGAACGCTGGAAGCCGATCAGCGGCTCATGCTGCTGGTGCTCTTGACCAGTTCGATTTTAAACGCAGCTTACTTCTTGCCGATTGTCTATCGCGCCTTTTTCTGTGCGCCCCAGGACGCCCTGTTCGACGGCAAGGGCCGGGAAGCGCCGCCCTGGTGCCTGGTGTCGCTTGTTGTGACGGCTGTCGCTTCAATTGTTCTGTTTTTCTATCCACAGCCATTTGTCGCCCTGGCCAATATGGCTGCCGCCTATATTTTTATCGGTCCTTAAAGGAGCAACCCATGGTTTCGCGGGAAGATTTAAAGCAGATTGTCATCTTGAAATATCTGGACGACCAGATGCTGGACAAGTTAATGCCGCTCGTCAATCAGATGATGTATCATCAGAATGACATCATATTTAAAGAAGGCGATATGGCGGATTATTTTTTTATGCTGGCAAGGGGAAAGGTCCTTTTAGAAAAACGACTTTCTGAAAAGGTTACCGTTTCGGTGGGTGCGGTCAAAGCCGGATTTTCCTTCGGCTGGTCGTCCATGCTGGACGACGGGGCCTATACCTCCGATGCGGTTTGCGCTGAAACCTGTGCAGTTTACTCGGTCAGAAGAGAAAAAATGTTGACCCTGATGAACGCGGATCCCTCCATGGGGTATATTTTCACCCAGCGGCTGCTGCGGATCATTAAAAAACGGCTGGATCATCGCACCGAACAATTTCTCAGAGCGATCCAGAATCATCCTGATATTCAATCCCTTTTTTAGGCAATCTTTTTGCTCAAAGAGCTTCCCGGTTTAAAACGCAATTGCCCGGCAAACAACAGGCGTTGACCATTTCCACAGAGAATTGCTGCTTTTTTTCTCCATAAGTTGACATTCCGATAGAATTGATCTAAATAATCGTTTTTTCAAATAAGCTGAGGTGACATCCATTAAAATTATCTATTCCATTGCAGAAATGCAGACGCATTCCAACCTGCTGCGGCAACAAGGCAAAACCATCGCCTTTGTTCCCACCATGGGATTTTTGCATGACGGTCACCTTGCCCTTATCCGGGAAGGGCGTAAAAGGGCCGATAGCCTGATTGTCAGCATATTTATCAATCCGGCCCAGTTCGGGCCGACTGAAGATTTAAAAACCTATCCCCGCAATTTTTCCCGGGACCTTGAATTGACCCGTAAAGAAGGCGTGGATTGTGTGTTCGCCCCTTCCGAAACAGAACTTTATCCGGCGGGATTCCAGACATTTGTCAGCCTTGAAACCCTTCCCGGACATCTGTGCGGAATTTCCCGCCCCCACTTTTTTCGCGGCGTTGCCACGGTGGTGACCAAACTCTTTAATATCGTAAACCCCCAGGTGGCGATATTCGGTCAAAAGGACTTTCAGCAGCTGGCCGTCATCCGCCGCATGGTTCAGGATTTAAACTTTGATATTGAAATCGTCGGCTGCCCAACGGTCCGGGAAGCGGACGGACTGGCCATGAGTTCACGCAACAGTTATCTGTCGCCGGACCAGCGGCGCCATGCCCGCTGTCTCTATGAGGCCTTAGAAAATGCCCAGGTCCTGCTCGACAGCGGCATTGATGATGCCGGTCGTCTGATTAAGGGCGCATCCGAACGGATTCTTTCGCACCCCCAAACCGACATTGATTATATCGCCGTCTGTGACCCGGAAACACTTGAAGACATCACCACCATTAACAAACCGGCATTAATGGCGCTCGCCGTCAAGATAGGGGCAACCCGTCTGATCGACAACAGGATACTGGATCCCAGTGAAAAAAACAAAGGAGACACCCAATGAGTAAAGAACAATTCTTTTTTACATCTGAATCCGTTACGGAAGGACATCCGGACAAGGTCGCTGATGCCATCTCTGATTCCATCTTAGACGCGATTATCGCCCAGGACAAAAAATGCCGGGTTGCCTGTGAAACCCTGGTAACGACCGGCCTGGCGTTTATCGCCGGCGAAATAACGACCTCCTGCTATGTTGAAATGCCCGTGATTGTCCGAAACACCATCCGCGATATCGGGTACCATTCTTCCCAGATGGGTTTTGACTGGCAAACCTGTTCGGTGATTACCAGCATCGACCACCAATCCCCCGATATCGCCCAGGGCGTGGATAGAGAAAGCACTTTGGATCAGGGCGCCGGGGACCAGGGCCTGATGTTCGGTTATGCCTGTGACGAAACGCCGGAACTGATGCCCCTGCCGATCATGTATGCCCACCATCTCTGTAAACGGCTGGCGGCGGTCCGTAAAAACGGTCCCCTTGATTTTCTGAGGCCGGACGGCAAATCCCAGGTCACCATCGAATATGAAAACGGTACGCCCAAACGGGTCGATACGGTGGTCATTGCCGCACAGCACAAACCCGATGTTACCCGGGAAGACCTGACCGAGGCCATTATCGAAGAGGTGATCAAAAAGGTAATTCCCAAAAACATGGTGGACGGCGACACCCGTTATTTCATCAACGCCACCGGCCGGTTTGTCATCGGAGGGCCCATGGGCGACTGCGGTCTGACCGGACGCAAGATTATCGTCGACACCTACGGCGGACAGGGAAGCCACGGCGGCGGCTGTTTTTCCGGCAAGGACCCCTCCAAGGTCGATCGCAGCGGCTCCTATATGGCCCGACACGTGGCTAAAAATATTGTAGCGGCCGGCATTGCCAAAAAATGCGAAATTCAGATCGCCTATGCCATCGGCGTCGCCCAGCCGGTGTCCATCATGCTGGACCTGATGGGAACCGGCGTGATCCCCAAACACCGTGTGGTTGAAATTGTTAAAGAGGTTTTTGATTTAAGGCCGGCGGCCATTATCGAGTATCTCGATCTCTTAAGGCCGATTTACCGAAGAACAGCCGCCTATGGGCATTTTGGCAGGAACGATCCGGATCTGACCTGGGAAAAGACCAACATGGCGGACAAACTGAGAGAAAAAGCAGGCCTGTAGGGGTTGTTAATGGCTTCAAAACAAGAGAGGAATACTCATCATGAATTTTGATATAAAGGATATAAAACTCGCAAAAGAAGGCGCGCTCAGAATCGGCTGGGCCAACCAAAGCATGCCGGTGCTCAACCGCATCAAAGACCGGTTTAACAAGAAAAAACCATTAAAAGGCATCCGCATCGCCGCCTGCCTGCATGTCACCACTGAAACCGCTTCGCTGATGCAAACATTAAAGGCGGGGGGCGCCGGCGTCGTCCTGTGCGCTTCCAATCCCCTGAGCACCCAGGATGATGCCGCCGCTTCTCTGGTTAAGAATGACAAAATTTCCGTCTTTGCCATTAAGGGCGAAAACAACAAAACCTATTATCAACATATCAACGCCGCCCTCGATACCAAACCGCACTATACCATGGACGACGGCGCCGACCTGGTATCGGTACTGCATTCCGAACGGACCGAGCTGATCGCCAACGTGCGCGGCGGCACCGAAGAGACCACTACCGGCATCATTCGCCTGAAAAGCATGGCGGCCGACGGCGTCTTGCAATACCCCATCATCGCGGTAAACGACGCCCGCACCAAGCACTTCTTCGACAACCGCTACGGCACCGGCCAAAGCACCATCGACGGCATCATCCGGGCAACCAACCGCCTGATAGCCGGTTCCAGTTTCGTGGTCTGCGGGTATGGCTGGTGCGGCCGCGGACTGGCCATGCGGGCCCGGGGCATGGGGGCCAATGTGATTATAACGGAAGTCGACGCGGTTGCCGCCCTGGAAGCGGTCATGGATGGATTCACGGTGGCGCCCATCAAACAGGCCGCCAAAGTCGGCGATATTTTCTGCACCCTGACGGGAAATATCAACGTCATCCGCAAAGAACACTTTAAAACCATGAAAGACGGCGCCATCGTGGCCAATTCCGGTCATTTCAATGTGGAGCTGGACCTGGAGGGACTGACCACCATTACCAAATCAAAGCGGACCATCCGCCCCTTTGTGGAAGAGCATGTCATTGAAAACGGGCGTCGCATCAACGTCCTCGGCGAAGGCCGGCTGATCAACCTGGCGGCTGCCGAAGGCCACCCTTCCAGCGTGATGGACATGAGTTTCGCCAACCAGGCCCTCAGTATCGAATACATGGTCAAAAGCAAAACAAAGTTCGCCAATGATGTGTATCCGGTGCCGGCGGATATCGATATGTCCATCGCCAGGGAAAAACTCACCGCCATGGGGATCAGCATTGACAACTTGACGGCCGAACAGAAAAAGTATCTGTCGTCATGGACCATGGGGACATAAGGTTTCAATTTATAGTTTTGCAGGTTTTTTGATAATATCAACAGAGATAAAACTTATGGCCTTTCCTGAGGAAAGGCCATAAGTATCCTGATTCTCCAGTAAATCCTGTCAGCCCTTTACCGGTCTCTGTCAATATTCCAGCGCACCCAATCATCCAGGTCGGCCTCTGCTGAAAATCGAAAGGGTTCCGACGGGGTGCCGTCCGGTTGGATGTTGATCTGCTGCATGGCGCCGACGATACGGGTCCACTGCTCCATGGATACGGGATGCGGCCCGGGAATCGGCCGCGGACCCTGGATGACGGAGGGTTCCCCCAGCCTGGGGGGTTGCGCAGCAGCGGTTTCCGGTCTTCTGCCGCTGACCTCGACCTCTCCGTCATACACCTTGACCATGGCCGAGTTATCCGAGTCCACATTCATCCGATAGGTGGTTCCCCGGACACCGGCAACGGCTGTATGGGCCGAAACCGCAAAGCGGTCTTCCTTGTTTAAAAACTTGGCCACTTTGGCCCACAATTTACCTAAAATCATGGCCACATCGATATCCCGCTGCTTTTGCTCCTGATCAAAGGATGCCGATTTGAGGACGAAGATGGTCATTTCGTCAAAGCGGATATAACTTTGATCCGGCAGCTTGAGTTCGATCCTGGATTTTTTTTCGGTTTGCACGCGATCGTTTTGTTTTAAATAATCCCCCCGGGCCAGGGAACGAATCCGGGTCAGATCTTCCTTGATTAAAAACGCGCGCCCCTCCAGCATTGTAACGACCGTTTGGCCGCCCGCGGTCTCGATGCTGACGGCCTTGCTTTGGGCCTGTGACAAACACGGGTTCAAAAACAACCAGATTACCATTAACGCTAGCGCTGTTTTAAAAAAAAGCCTCATGGACTCCACTCCTGATGGTTACAGCTGTGTTTTCAGCGCCCGAATGCTCAAAAGGGCATCGGCGCCTGATATCAGACCCATCGGATCGAACTCTCCGGTCCGAATGTCCTTTGCGGTCATAATGCCCCGAGTCGTGCAGGTCATTACGGCATTAAAATACGGCAAGTCAGATCGCAAGTCCGGAAAGGGTGATTTGCTGCCGATAAACTGCGTGGCCAATGCATCCGAATGGGTAATCTTGATCAGGATATCCTCGACCATCATGGCGAATTCAGCCCGGCTGACCATCTGGTTGGGCCGGTAGGTGTGGTCGGGAAACGGCTGCAGACCTTTGATGCCGATTTCGATCACCGCGTTGATGTCGGCTTTCAGGACGTGGTCATCGATGTCAATGGCCGGCGCCACCTTAACATATTGTCCGGAGACGAACCCTTTATCCGGACTTTTAAAAGACGAATCAAATTTTTTCGGTGTTTTTTTGGCATAGATCTCATCGATTTTAAGCTCTTCGATAAAAAGAGCGGCAACATCCGCACGGGTTATCTGCTCCAGAATGGCGATCTTTTTCCCATAAATGGAGCCGGGCATGGCCCTTTCGATCTTCTGTGTCAACGCGTATTCCCGGTCCGCTTGGGCGATAAAACCGCTGTTGAGTTGGAGGACTTTCTTAAACTGTTCCGAAGCCTTGGCAAACTCAAAAGATAATTTATAGGCGACCCCCATGTAATAATAAGCCTCCGGGTGGTTGGGCCCGTTCTTTTTGGCTGTGCTGAATTCATCTTCCACCAGCTCCAGCCAGTCTTTGTCGATCTTTTCGCCGCCCATAATATAAACCCGCATGAAACCGACGCTGACGGATCGCTTCTGCTCGTCATCGCGGCTGTACTTTCGGGCGGTCTTCATGGTTTTTATTCCACTTGCAAAATCCCCCCGGTAAGCCGCCACCAGCCCCAAGCCGATATAGGCGGGTGCATATTCCGGATCCAGCTCCTTGGCGCGGTTGAACTCAAAAAAAGCCGCATCGATTTTTCCGTTTTCGAGCAACTTATTACCGTTCTTGACATGATGTTCCGGAGTATCCAGTTTTGCCTGGGGCGCATCAGCTTTCGGGCCGCATGCCGCCAACGCCAGCAGGCATATCAATACCATCGACAGGTAGAGAAATTTGTTTCTATACAGCATAAAACCTCCTTGACCAAGCTGCCGGAAAGCAATTGCTGCGCTTCGGCAAATATTTTTCCAGCAGGCGAATCGGTATATTTATTATGAGATCCATTCGGATGCCTCTCGTAACTGAAGACTTAATCCACCACAATCATGACCCGGCACTTTTTCAGAAATGAAAGATTTTCTGATGCGCTCCGAAGTTTGGCGGCATCGGCATTGCTGATAACCACATCAGCGCCGCCGGGTCCATCCGTTTTTAACCCTTTGACCATCAGCGGATTATCGGTAACCCTGGGATTCTGCCGCGCGGCGTCGATTTCCTTGGCATAGCCACTCATGCCCTGCTGAACCGCAAACTCCCGGCTGACATAGGCGGAGCCATAAACTTCCTGCCCGGTCTCGTCCATGATTTTCGGCGCCATGGCGGGCCTGGCATTCAGTCCGCGCGCATCGATCACCAGGCCGGTATAAACTTCGGAAGAAACTGAAGGCGTCGCAGACTCCTGCGCGGGCCCCGGCGTCATCGGTTTAACCGTTTCCACCTGTCTGATTTCAGCCGGAAGAACCAGCTGGGAAAAACCGCCATGCAGGCTCATCTCAAGCGTAACCTCCACGGTTCCGTCCGACATATATTCCTGCTTGACCACCTTGGCGCCCCGGACCATGCCTTCAACCTTGGAGGTAATGACATCGCTTTCGGTTGCAAAATTTTTCACGGTTGTTGTGGAATCGATCCGCACGCCCTGGATGACTTCAAGGATGTTTCGCATCGCATCCAGACGTGCAGCCCTTAACGCTGTCGGTCGTGCCTGGGGTTTGCCGTAATATTGTTGCGGCGGCGCCCCAATCCCTTTGGCCACCACAAGTCCCTTGGTCCAATTGATGTTGCCGCTCCCCATTTTTTCGACCAGGTCCTGCCACTCTTGCGCATTTCCCCAAACAGGAAACATGAGTGCCAGGCAGAACATAATCACGATCATTTTATACTTTCTCATAGTACCTCCTCTAATCCGCTCAGACTTATACAGTGTCATATACCAAGTAAATATGATTTATATCACATTAAAACACAATCACCACATTACAATTTGTCATGAAATTATCGGCTGTCTGCATCATCTTTCTTAAAGTCCCATACGCTTCCGAACCGATCTCCAAACTGCCCGGACCCAGGCTGCCTTCCCTAGCGGTAATGGTAAGGGGCAGATTGCCGGCCTGGGTGCTTTGCTGGGCGCCTTCTATTTTGCGATAGTAGCGGACATAGCCGTTGCGAATCGCCTTTTCTAAATTTACGTAATCGCCCGGATAAATGAGCTGTCCCTGAAAAAATATTTCGGGCTTAAGGCTCGGTTTAAAGTTGGTTTGGCGGGCATCGATCACCAGTCCCGTATAAGAAGGAGACGTCCTCGATTCCATGGTTTTAGGGGCTGGGTCCGGCTGTCTTGGAGATGTTTCCATCGCTTTTACCCGGCTGGACATGTCGTCAAGCCTCTTCGACAGCTCGGCCATTTTAGCTCCCTGCAGAATGATTTCATTTCGTAATGCCGCCAGATCGCTGTCCGATACATAACCCGCCGGCATGAGTTGCGGGCTGGATGACAGGTAGTCTCCCCATGCCGCCAGAAGCTGTCTGAAAAGCAGAATCGCTTGCTCCTGTTCAAAATTGAGCCGTTTAAAACCGCTTAATTTTTCTTCCAGCACCCGAATCCGTTCCTCCAGCATAAACATTCGTTTTTCAACGGCTTCAGCCGGGGGGGGTGCCGCCGGCGCCGTATCCGGTCGACCCGGAACCTGCAATAGGATCCCTCTCAGCTGTCCGCCGAGAGGCATGCTGACGGTTGCTTCAACGGTACCGTCGGTCATGTAGCGAAAACCTTCGACCACAGAATTATCCAGCACACCTTTAACCTTAGAGACAATGGTATCATCCTTGACGGCATAGTCGACCACGGTAGTCCTTGAGTCGATCCGTACCCCCATTATCACCTCCAGCAGGTTCCGCCGGGCAACCACTTCGGCCGCACGCCTGGCCATCGCCCTGGCCTGGGCCGGATTCTGACCGGCTTCGGCCGAGGGCGCCCCGATTCCGGTGGCTCTGATTTTCTGACCTATCCAGTCTATAGCGCCGTATTGACCCACCGGTTCCAAATCCGGCTCACGGGCCTGACATGGCTGGTTGATAAAAAGGCTTCCCAAGAAGATTAAGCCAAGCCCGATTTCTTTTATTCGGACCTTCATGCATACCTCCCTTTTCTGTTGCGGCCTGGTCTTAACCCTATCGTTGCAAAAGTCGGAGGGCGCCAGAGCCAAGACGCCAAGGGTGAAGCCGTAGTCAGCCCTACTGCCAACCCTTGGCAACACAGGATCTGGAGTTCTCCGGCTTTCCCGAAGGGTAAACAACATGGCAAAAATCGACACCAACCTTTGAATTCACCAGAGGTTGGAAATAAAAATGAGGCCTGCTTTCGTATTTTCATTAGAATATCGAATTGATAACCACTCTTTGCCATGTTGTTTATGAAACGTTAGGGTTAACCCTGTTGCTGCAGGGTTATAATTGCCGTTTCGGATCCATTCCGAATATTACCACTGCCTTTCAGCGCAGCTCCCCGGGGGAGTCGACAGCGCCGGTTGCCAGACGACATCACCTAAAAACGATTCGGCCCGGGGCTCGGAAAGACCCCAGAAATTTTCACTCAGATTCATCTTCAAAGGCGTGTAGCTCTGCACCTGGAATGGCAGGTTGCCTTTGAATACGTTGTTTCGGATCATGGGAGAGACCCCTTCACCTTCAATCACAACGCCTCCCTGGCCTTCGTTGTCCTTAAATAATGAGCACACAATGTTAGGCTTGGCTTTGTCTTTGAGATGAAGACCGGCCTGTGAAGATCCGCGTACCGTCGCAGCCGTTATGGACGGCGCACTGTCGCGGATGGTCAATCCCACAACAGCCCCCTCGATGGTCACATGCCGCAAATCCGTTCGCTTGGCGCCGTTGAGAACCACGCCGCGCCAGGACCCCGGCTGCCTGCTTTGGGATTGAGAAGAAAATTGAATCGGCTTTTCGCCGCTGCCATAAGCAAACAAATCGCCGCCGGCAACCACCAAGGCCGTATCCGGGGCAAACACCAGTGTGACGCCGGGCGCCATGTAAACCGCACCATTGGGATTGACGCTTAGGTCGGATTGAACTGTATATGGACTTTTTTCAGCCAGCAGTAAAATTTTTTCATTTATGGGGCCGCCCAACATCGGTCCGGGCTGGGGCAAGTTAAAGAGGCCGGGCTCCGGCAGGGGAACGGCTTCCACATACTTTTCGAATGGGCCCTTGTTGACGGCCTTGTCCACTGCCCGGACTTGAATATATATCTTTGAAAAGTTCGCCAGGCCCTGAACCAAAGCCTCATTTTTTTCACTTTTAAGGCTGAGGGAATACCCGCTCAAAGGGGTCGTGCTGGACCAGACCTCATAAAGCACCAGATCATTTTCACTGTTGGGGTGCCAGCGAACCATAATTTTGCCGTCCAGAGATGCTGTTGTCAATCCGGCCACGCCCTTGGGCGGCAGGCTGTCCACATCAATGGTGTGGGCCACATCCAGCGCCGTTTTTTGAACACCGGCGGAATTCACCAAATACCCTTTTGCCATCAGGCCATAGGCCTCTTCCCGGGGTTCAACCGTATAACTGCCTTCATACACTTCGCGCGACCCCAGTTCCTGTCGGACCGCCTCAATTACCGCCGGTGTCAGCTCCTGACCGGTATCCTTGTAATTCTTTTTGATCACCTCTAAAACTTCCGCCTGCAGGGCCTGTTTCATCTCTGCTGAAACAGGCGTCAGCTGGATTGCGGATTTGAAATCCCCCAGATCCACATACGCGGCGCCGTTCGGGTCTCCGATCAGTCTGAAGGCGACCTTTTCGCCCAGGGTAAAAGCTTTTCCCGAATTCATCGTTGCAAACAGATCGATCCGGGGCGGCGGCGACTGAACCGCCAGGGCCGATTGGGGCACATCGACGGTGGAGACAACTTCGCGAAAAAGTTCATCGGTCTGACTCAACATTTCGGTTTTGCGAAGGTTCCATACGGATGCCACCGTCGCCATTGCAAGGCCGATGGGATTGACCGAAAGGCCGCCGGCGTGGGCCCGGCTCACGTGTTTTGCACGCCACAACAGCTTCCCGCTGTCTAAATCCCACATTTTGACTTCACAACCCACTGCCACCTGCGAGTAGATGCCCAAAAAGATCCGGTCGAAATGGGTCACCTGACCCGAGACAACGGCATCCACCCCGAGGATGCTTTTCAGTTTTTTGGGGTTTTCACTGATGAGCTGGTTGATTTTTTGAATATCAGTAAAGCCCGCATTTTTAAGCTGCCGGTCGGTGCTGAAAAGCTCCAAGTCTCTGAAGGGAAGCGAAGACACATGGTTATACAACCCCCGCCGGACGATATCTGCAGGGCTCTCCTCCTTGTTTTCGATGGAATAGCCCTTACTGCCTGAATACGCAAAGGGGAGCACGGCCACGGATATGGGTTTGTGCTTTAAAAAATAAGGGGTATTTTCAAATTCACCGTCAAACCATTTAAAGGCCTCACTGGTTGCGACGATACCCAGTGTGTCTCCATCGGTGGACACATGCGCGCAGCTCATGGCCATTGCCGCAGCTATAAACAGCAGAATAAAACAATACCTTCTTTGGATCGATAACATGGCATGGACTCCTGTTGAATGCATATCATCTTTCATTCCGAACCAACTTCTATGTTTCCCCTGTTGTTGCAGGGTTTACTTTTTCAGCTTTATAATCGGGCTTAACATTCCATCGCTTTCAACCGGATCGCTTTGAAGTCCGTCCTTATCCTGGGCGATTATCCTATAGCGATATTCGGACTCCGGCCTTAAATCACTGTCGGCAAAACTGTTTTTGTCTCCGTCCAGGGTTGAAATATCAGACCAAAACCCGCCATTGCGGCTGCGGGAAAGGATATAGGACTGGATGTCCCCTTCAGGATTCGGCGCCCAATTCACGCTGATTTGCTGCTGTTCAGCCTTGACCGACAGGCCCCTTACAGGAACCGGCCGGGGTTTGGTTTTGGCTGTGACCGCCGGGGTCTGCTTTCCTTCCGCTCCGAAAAGATTGAAACTGGAGACCACGTAATGGTAAGTGGCCCCATCTTCCAGCGAAACAAACATCGCACCCTTATCCTGATAGGCGCCGACCGTATGGCTATTAATTTTTTCGATTTGTTTGAGCGCTTCCGGTTGGGTGCCCCGGTAAATAAAATATCCCCCCACATCCGGATCCTTCAGCGGGGTCCAGCTCAGGCGGACCGCCTTTACCAGGCCGCTCTCCGCCAGCAGATCTGCCGGCGGCAGGGGCAAGTCTTTTGTTTTGGCCTTAACCAGTTTGGATGGGCCGGTTTCACCCTTGGCGTCATAGGCCGACAGGTAATACCGATAAAACCGCCCGTCTTCAAGTTCTGAAGTGTCCTCTGTCTTTACGGCCGCCGCATCGTTGATCCGGCCGACCTTTTCCCAATCCTTTCCATCCCCTTGTCGGTATAGATAATAACCGTCAACATTTTGGATCGGCTGCCAGGAAAAAATCGTCCGCCGGAGCAGATTGTCTTTTACCAGGGTCAAAACCGGCCTTTCCACCGTGGTAATGGACACCGTATCCGACAACGGGCTTTCTCGTTTTTCCTGGTCCACGCTGGCGACCGCATATATGTAAGTCCGGCCGTCGTCAAGCTCCCGGGTATCCTCAACACTGAATGCCAGTTCGGACTGGGAGGACAACTTGGCCTCGATCGTTGAAATATTTTCCCAGTTGCCGTCCACCTGTTTCTGTCGATAAATTTTATATTCCTTGATACTAAATTTTTCCTGCTCATTCTGCAGCGAGGGCACAAATTTTATGACCGCTCTGCCAATGTGTCCCCTGCTTTCTAAAATTAAAGGGGGATGCGGTATTTTCTCGCCCACGCTCTGAATCCGGGCCGCCTGTCTCCCCTTTATCTCTTCTCCGGAGGCAAGCAGGACCCCCACTCGATAAAAATAGGACCGTCCCCTTTTGATATTGGCATCGACAAACATGTTTTCCGTAGCCTTGCCATGATACTGATAGGGCCCCTCAAGGGTTTCAGAGCGATACAGGTTGAACCCAACCGCCGGTCGGCTTGAATCGACCTCCCATTTTAAAACCACTTTACCGTCCCGGAATTCGGCCCGGAAATTAGTGATGTCAATCCGGGGCTCGATCCGTTCGGCCGGAGGGGGGGCGGCTGTCTGGGGACTCTTTAAGACGCTGGCGCTCAGTTCCCTGGCAAGTTCCGGCACCCCGCTTAAGATGGCTTCGCGTCCCGAATATGTGGGCGTCCAGGTTTTTACTACGGTATTCTTCTTGATGTCCATCAATTTCAGGCGGGCCTGAATTTGTTGTCCGGCCTTGGTCACCTGGCCGAACAGAATGAAATTGGTGTCCAGAACCTTTCCGGCCTTAAGAATCATCTCGGGATTGTCCCCCTGGACAATTCCGGCGTGAAACAAAATTTCCTCCATTTCCCGCCGGGGCATGAGTTCGATATTTTTCTCCTTTTCCAGGGTGGAGATCAGCGCATATAAAATATCGCCGTTATATCCCATCGCTTCTATGTTCGTGGGAATCAGGTTGAAAATAGCCAGGGCATTTTGGCGAGCGGTCGCGGCTGCAGGAAGCAAAAGCAAGCCGCAGACCGCAAAGAGCAAAATGCAGGTGTTCCGCACACGGAACATGGCTCACCCTCCAATGGCTATTTTATAATTCCGAAAAATATCATCCAGGTTTTCCAACGCTTGTTGCGTCATGGGAGATCCCTGAATCTGTTTTAATCTTTCGTCAAAAACCGCATTTATGAAATTCTCAGCCGCCTCCAGCCTGTCGCGGCGCCGGATAAGCTTCTCCCCTTCCTGGAAATAGGTTTTCTCAAGATTGCTCAACGGCCGCAAGGCTTCCCTTCCCAGTTCCGACACCACCTCATCCGTCATTTTTTGAAGCAGTTCCGTATCCGTCGGAATATCCAGGGGGTCAAACTTGACTTTTGCCTCCGGCAGTCCGGCGCTGGTTTCATCTTGAACGGTTTTTTTGCTCTCGATGGTCCGGACCTGGATGTTCTCGCCGGTGCGAACATCCACAATCCGAAAAGACAGCTGTACAAATCCGACTTTTTTGTGATTGGAAACCTGATAATCTTTTTCGGCAATCTCAGGGACGGTGACTTTAGCCGGCGGCGCCTCGGCCAGCTGCTTTTCATTCGGGGTCGGATGCTTGGCCTTCCAGTTCAGGTATTCAATGTTGTCTTCGATCTTGGTTCCGATCTGATAACGGACCGACTTGGTTCCCTGGGAAACGGAGGAATCCACTTTATACAACAACACGCTACCCATAATGGCGACATCGATTCCGTATACCCGGCCCATCTCCTTGGCCGAGTTTGCCGAAACCACGCCGATCTGTCCCAGTTTCATTTCTTCCAGAATGGATTTTAAATTTTCTCTTTCCAGGATTTTAATGTCGCCGCTGGCGTTATTGAATAAGTTTGTAATCAGGTTGTTGGCAACAATGACGCCGGCATCTTTATTGTCCGTCGGGCTGTTGAAATCAAAAACCGCGATGGATTTCTGGACCCGCTGCTTGATCTGATCCTCCATCGCCTGGGTCAAAAAGAAAATGTCCTTGTACTGGGGATCGACATTTCTTATTTTTTCAAACCAGAACCAGGCTGCACCGAAACGGTTTTGCTCTTTGAACTGCTCAGCCGCATAAACGGCCCGGTCCGTCAGGTCCTTGAGCAGGCTGTTCAGCTTAAAGTCTTTGGGGTCATCGATGTTGCGGACGGCCGACGCGTATGCTTCAAAAGCCTGCAGCAGCCAGCCCTGATCCATTAACTCCTTGGATTTACGAATATTGAATTCCCCGGCTTTGGTGCGAACCTGTATAATCAGCTGCCGGAGGTCTTTGTTTTCCGGGTCGTATTCCAGCGCCCGCTCGTAGGCGCCGACGGCACGATCCCATTTCTGCGCGGTAATCGCCTCCCGTGCCCGGCCGATAAAATATTCCTTGTTGTTACGCTCCCGGATAAGCGCCTGCATTTCCCGGGCGGGCCTGCTGTCCCCCCTTAACGAAAGCGCTTTACGCAGGTACTCGTCGGCCCCCTTAAAATCTTCCCGGTCAAATAGGGCTTGGGCCTTTTGATAAAACGCCTCTGATCCCTTATTGGCGACTTCATTTAAGAGTTGGAAGGAGTCTTCATAATTGGGATATCTGTTTTGGATCTGCTGCAGGTTGAAATAGGCTTCGACCCATTCCTGCGCGGCCGTATTTTGCTTTGCCTGGGAATAAAGCTTTTGGATATCTTCCAGCAGAACTTGTTGCTGGCTTTCGATCTTTGCGGAAAGATCTGTCACGGCCGGAGAATCCGGGGCGATTTCCCTGGCCAGCTGCAGTTGGTCCATGGCCCGGTTAATGGCCGTCAATGTCACCGGCGACTCGGAATTCAAAGCCTGCGTCCCCTGGGCGACAAATTTATTGACATGGCTGTCGATGAGATCGGCCAGGGCCTTCTGATAGGCGGTGTTGCCGGGCTCCAGTTCAATGGCCTGCTTTAAATAGGCAATGGCTTCCTTGTACTTGCCGGCCTGTCCCAGCTGCGTTCCGATATCATACTGTTTTTGACCCGCGGCACAGGCGTAAAGGAAAAGCGCCATGAACAGGGCGGTTCCGATACGAAAATATCTTTTTTGAGACATAACTCCCCTCCTGCTGCAACATATTATTTTATTCTGATTAGGATTTTATTCCCGCTGATCGCTTCAAGGTCGGCGTCAAAATATTTATTTTTAAAATAAGACATCTGCAGTTCATTTAACAGCTGCTCCGGCCAGCCCCGATACTTTATGCCGAACTCGGCCGTTTGGTCGCGATACGTGATCAGTCCGCTATCCAGAACGCCGCTGACGTCCGATTTAAAAATAAAGGCTGTTTCTTCAGCCCCGGCGTGGGAAGAAATATTTTTGACGATCAAATAGACTTCCCGCTCGCTGTATAGTTCTTTTTCCCAGGTTGCCGTCAGTTTTCGGCGCAGATCCCTCCAGATGTTGTCCACACAGAACCGGGCGCCTTTGTCCAGCGCCTGCAGCCGGTTTTCACCGGGAAGCGATTTGACGGCGCTGGCAGCGGCGACAATTTCGCCGTCGCCGGGCCGATAGATATTGGCACTGAGGCTGACTTCGTTCAAGGTCAGGTCGAGGTCCTGAAATTTTGTCCCTTTCGAGCTCAGTTCTAGGTTGAGGCTCACCAGCAATCCCATTTGAATATCACTTGGTCCGGAATACTTAAATACCTTGAAGCCGTCGTCCTTTAATTTGGTTGTCAGCAGGCCGACCGTTTTCTGGGCGGCGGCAAGATATTCATTTGCCGGCTTCGGTTCGATGACAATGGCAATCCGGGGGTTTTTCTGCCAGCCTATAATTTTGTTAAACCGGTCCAGATCGCTTACCAGGTCTGCTATTTCGACCTCCGCATGAATCGTCACCTCATAGGTGCCGAGATCCGATTTTTTTTCTTCCAGGACATTCAGGTTCTTGAGATACCCGGTGGTGCGGCTGAAGATTTGGTCTTTAACGACCTGAAAATCCTCCACCACCGTCCTGGATTCAACCATCGTACCGACAGCCTGCTCAATGGCAGCCCGCTTGGCCTCGTCCATGGCCTTCTCGCGGGCAACGACCTCGCGTCCGGCCTCAAAAAAACTCATCCCCTTTGCGGTAACCCGCTCCCCGGCCGGCAAGGCGGTCGGGAAAAAGCAAACCAGCGTCGTTATGATCAAAACTGTTTTTTTCAGCATCCGCTTATTTTCTCTCTTTGCTGATAATGACCCCCACCAGGTGATCGATTTCCCATGAATATTTTCGGCCCTTCTGCATTAACCCTACCTGAGCAGATCGATTATTTATTCATATTTCATGCCAAGCCCTGTATTTTAAAAAATATACTTTTAAAGCAGAACTGCAAAAAACCGAGCCGGTCCTTAAACCAGTTAATCCGTTTGAATTGATTATAATATATTATTTGCAAACATTTTAAAATCTTTAAAAACACCATTAATTAATACATGATTGAACTCGTTTTATGCGACAAATAATCTCAAAAACAGCTCCGTTTTATGCGAATTTTCCATCAATAAATGTAGGTTTCGGCAATTTTGCCCGAACGCCGGAGTCTGGGTTTAAAATTTGAACGACCAAAGTGCAACAGATACAAAATTCTATTGCGGCAGGGATTACTTTATTTGTGTTTGATAACAAAAGCGCCGTTCCAGTCTTTCCCCGGAGGATTTTCATGCAACGTCTGACAGCGACCCCGCAAGCTCAGACTGGGGCCGTCTTCGGGGGCAATTTTCAAAACCTCATTAAAAAAACCGATGGCCTGTTCCCATTCCCGGGATTGATAGGCTTTAAGACCGCGTGCATAAAAATCGCGCACCTTATCCATGCGCTCATCGCTTTCGCCCGCATAGCCCAACAGCTGATAAATGGTGATCGGTTCTTTTTTCCCGACAACATTGATTTTGTCGATTTCCCTGAATATAAAATTTTGGCCGGCCGCATGACAAGTCGTATCACTGACCAGCGTGTAGGTGCCATAGACCTTGTTGACGCCCTCCAGGCGGGCGGCGGTATTCACCGTATCGCCCATCATGGTATAATCCATGCGATTTTTGGAGCCCATATTGCCGACGACGGCCGCGCCGCTGCAAAGACCGATCCGCATCATGAGTTCGGACTTTCCTTCCGCCTTCCACTTTGCCCGGAGCTTGGCCAGCTTTTTTTGCATTTCGATGGAGGCGGCACAGGCCGTTGCCGCATGATTTTCAAGTTCGTTGGGCGCGCCAAAAAATGCAATAATGGCATCCCCTTCGAATTTGTCCACCGTTCCTTCATCTTTCAGGATGATATCGGTCATCTCCGTCAAGAATTCATTTAAAATTTCAACCAGCTTTTCAGGGCTCAGCTTTTCCGAAATACTGGTAAAGCCCTGGACGTCTGAAAAAAAAGCGGTAATGACACGCTTCTCGCCCCCCAGCACCAGCTTTTCCGGTGAATCGATCAGCTGCTTGACCACCGAGGGGGCCAGATAAGTGGAAAAAGCATCTTTAATAAACCGCTTTTGCCGGGATTCAACCAAATATTTGTATGCCGTAATAATGACATACACCATCAACAGAACGGCCAGGGGATATACCAGGTTGAGGATGAATCCCTTTTGCGTGAAAAACAACTGGCACACAAAGATATACCCGGCAAAGACCATTAAGCTGGACAGAATACCTGTAAAAACACCCGTACGCGGCAAAATAAAGCCCAATATTAATCCGGTCGCTATGATTCCAAAAATATCGAACACAGCCGCCCATGAGGGTTGGTACAAAAAATTTTTTGACAGGATATTATCGATGATATTGGCGTGAATCTCAACTCCGGGGTAAACACTGGAAAAAGGCGTTACCCTTAAATCATAAATTCCCACGGCCGTGGCGCCGACGATGACGATTTTATCCCTTAAATCCGCCTCGGCGACATTTCCGTTAAGGATGTCGGTAACTGAAATATGCGGATAGGTCTTAGCGCCGCCGCGATAATTTATCATGATGCGCCCAAGTTCGTCGACGGGAATGGAAATCCGATCCACCTGCAAGGATTCAATCCCGTAATCAGCCACTTGAAGGGACGGCGGACTGTCCAGAAAAGCCCCGGCGGCCATCACCGCCAGCGGGGCATAAAGGGTGTCTTTGTATTTAAAAACCGCTGGAATCCACCGGACAACGCCGTCCCGATCCGCTTCCATATTAAAAAAACCGGCATAATCCGTTGCCTCTGAAATGGCCGTAATGTTTGATTGCGGCAACGCCGGCTCCATCAATTTGACCTTGCGGGCATTGTCAGACTTAAACCGAACAAATTGGTACCGGGAGCCTTTGACGTTTTCCTGGTGCCGATGATATTCTTCCGCCGACAACTGGTCTGACCCGTGGGGGGCCATCTGGAAGAAATATCCCAGCACCACCTTTGCGCTTGAGTTTCGGATCGCATCCGCCAGGCGGCGGTCATTATCCGATTCAGATTTTAATTTTTTCAAGTAATTCTGAATCGCCTGATTTTGCCCGCCGCTTGTGTTGATTTTTTCAATGATTTGCTCGATGACCCGCCCGCCGGCATTTTCATCGGGCTCCAGAAAACCGATGTCAAAAGCCACCACTTTTGCACCGTAAGCGGATAGCCGATTGACAAGTTCCGCTATTTTCGAACGGGGCCAGATCCATTTGCCTTCCCGGGCGATGCTTTTCTCGTCGATGACTGCCAGCACTACCTCCGGACCGGGAACTTTGCTTCCCCGGGATTCAAACCGCAAGTCAATGGTTTTAAGCTCCATCACGTCGAGAAAAGGAATTCCGAACAAATACGCACCGATCCCTGCCATAACGGCCAGCATCGTCAGCATAAACGGGTGGAGTTTTTTACTGATCTTCATAAAAATACCGTTTTCCGGAAAACAGATTCACCCAGACCGTCGGCCTAAATTCATTACCGGTAAAAACACAACAACCCTCACGGACCGCGATACAGACCCCCATTGAGAGTTGCTGCATTATTTTTAAGAACAATAAAAAAATCTCAGGAGGAGAAGACGCTCTTTGAGAAAAACAGGTATTTATTTAATTTTGTTGATCTTTCTCCCTCTTATATTGTAAGAGTTTTTAATTGTCAACTACCTGATTTAGGATTTACACAACCACGCCTGCTGCGTGAACGAGACGACAGATTACCCATGAATCAACTGGCCGGTCACATCGGACGGCGGACCCTGGCAGCCGTCGATCATATGCTTGATTTGTTCGCTTTTATTTACAGTATTTTAAAGCTGATTTTCCATCGACCCCCAACCGGCCGGGCGATGTTAAAAAAGTTCACCCTCGAACAAATATACTTTACGGCCTATCAGGCGCTTTACGTCATCATACCCGTTGCACTGCTCATCGGCAGCATGCTGATCGTCCAGTTTGCCAAGGTTTCAGCCCAGTATGATCTCGGCAAAATAATGGTTTTACTGGTCGTCCGCGAAATCGGCCCCCTTGTAACGGCGCTGGTTGTCATATTAAGAACCGCCACCGCCGTCAGCATCGAAATCGGCTACATGCAGGTATTTCATGAAATGGAAGCCATTGAGATGGCCGGCATCGACCCCCTGCGAATTATTTGTCTTCCCAGACTCGTGGGGATAACGGCCGCCATTCTTTGTCTTTTTGTTATCTTTAACCTGGTGGCCGTGATCGGCGGATATCTGATAGTGTGGATTTTCACTTATATTCCCATAAAAAATCTCTTTGGACAAATCGAGGCGGCGATTACATTCACCGACATCCTGGTGGGGATTATCAAAGCGCTTCTCTTCGGGCTATCCATTACCGTTATATGTCTCTACCACGGGTTTAAACCCGACATGAAGATAACGGGAATTCCGGCGCAAACTTCAAAAGTGGCCATAGAATGCTTTTTCAGCTGTTTGGTCATAGATGTCATTATTTCGGTTTTATTTTACCTGTGAAAAATGATATGCCGATAATTGAATTGACGGATTATACCCTTGAACCGGAAGGCGCCGGAAACGGCTTAAATGATTTCAGTTTTTCGCTTTCCAGCGGCGACGGCTGTTCAATCGAGACCGATTCTATTGATGATGCAGCCCTTTTTTTAAAAGCACTCGCCACCCTTGTATCGCCCCGGAAAGGGACATACTGTTTTAACGATGTGAAAATTGATTTGTCCGACTACCGCAGCTCGCTTTCCTGCAAGAGACGAATAGGATATATTGCTTCGGATGCCGCCTTAATCAGCAACCGTACGTTACGTGAAAACTTGCTCTTCATGCGATACTTTCATGAAGATTCCCTATTGTTAACCCTGGATGACCATGCGGCCCAATTGTGCCGCAAATTCGATATATTTGACAAACTTGAACGGCGCCCCGGAGAACTGCACCCCCAGGACATAAAAAACACCATAACCATCCGGGAGCTGTCCAAATATCCGGATGTGCTGGTGCTGGAACGTCCGGAAGATTTCATCGACCATACCAAGTTCAGCCTTTTTATGGACAATATAAGGGGCATGACCCGGCGAAACCTGCCGGTGGTGTTTTATTCGTCCGATAGGGCTTTTATAAAATCATTTTCCAATAAAAAGATAAAAATATCCAAAGGCCGTTTAACATTGCTTTCTCAATAGCGTATCCAGGATCGGTTAAAACACATGGAACTGAAATACAGCAGCAAAGAGAGGGTTGCGGGTGTTTTCGTGATCTGCAGCGTCCTGCTTCTTGTCACCACACTGGTCATTATCGGAAGGGGCAAGGATTGGTTTAAAAAATATGTCCCCTATTATACCACCTTTGACGAAAGTTATAACCTGCAGCAAGATACCGCGGTAAAACTGCTGGAAACCAACATCGGCAAAATTAAAAATATTTCACTCCTGGGCGACCGGGTCCGGGTGGAGTTGTTGATTTTGGAAGAATACGCCCCCAGGATCCGGACCGGCGCCGTGGCGACCGTGGGCAGTCCGACCTTTATCGGCTCCGAATATCTTTCCATCAAGCCCGGCAAAAACAAAGATGCGCCCCTGATCCCCGAAGGCGGTCTGATCCCTTCCTCCCCCAGAAGATCCCTTACGGACCTTCTGGAAGAATTTGAAGTGGAAAAAACCGCCAAATTGGTCGTCCAGGCGGTCCAGGATTTTTCAGAGCTGGCCCACATCATTCGCCAGCCCGAGGGTCCCCTCTTCCGGATACTCAACGACATCACCACCACCATCGGCCATATTGAAAATATTGCCCGGGGGCTCCAGGCGGGCAAGGGAACGGCCGGCTCGCTGTTAAAATCCAATCAGCTCATAAACAGCATCCATGAAAATTTAACCAAAGTAGGCGCGATTCTCGATCATATTGAAATTACCACCGCAACGCTGCCCCAGAAAGCGACCCGGATCGATGAGATCCTTGACCATATCAATGAGGCTGCCGCCAAGACGCCCGGGGCAATGGATAAGGTTCAGGAGAACCTGGTAACGATCCAGGCGGCGGGGGAAGGCCTGGTTGAGAATATAACGCAGCTTAAGGCAATTCTGAAAGAGGTCAAAGAAAATCTGGATGCATTCAAAGTCATCCTGAACAACATGGAAACGGCAAGTTTTGACGTCCCAAAAGTTACCCGATCAACGGCTGAAGGAATCAAAGAGGTCAGGGAAAGCATCGAAAACATCGACAAGGTGGTGAAGTCGCTACAACAGAACTTTTTGATCCGGCCGAATCTCCCGCCTGAACCGGTGGGCAGAAATACTGATGCGGGTTTAAGGCAGTAGGTAAATATAAAGTGGGACGGTCATGGCTACGTCTAACGTAAAAAATCAGAAATTAGAGCCAATTCAACTGCTGCAAAAAGATGATTTGCAGGCCGAGGATCAATCGATGGGTCCCCGGGTTGCTGAAAACTTTCTGCGCTCTGAATTGAAAGAACTTTTGGCCGTCATTATTTTTGCATTCCTGGGCACTGCATTAATGATGTATCTGAATGCATTTGAAAAACTTTTCATGTTCTCCCGTCCGTTAGAACACTTTCAATTTGATGAAATTGCTGCTTTTCTGCCTTCCTTTTTGGCAATTGGATTCGTGTTGTTTTCTTATCGCCGAATCCAAAAACTGGAGTCTGAGGTGATCAAGCGCCTTGAGGTGGAAAGAAAACTCCTGATGAGCGAGGAAGAATATAAGAATCTAAGCATTACTGACGATCTCACCCGACTATACAACGCGAGACATTTTTTTAGAAAATTGAAAGAAGAAATCAACCGGATGATGCGCTATAAACAGCCAATGTCCTTATTGCTTATTGATATCGATGACTTCAAGAAAGTAAACGACCAGTACGGGCACCTGACCGGTGACAAAGTCCTGAAAATTGCGGGAGGGATCATCGCGGCTTTTTTACGGAAAACAGATACCCCCTACCGGTATGGCGGAGAGGAATTTGCAGTTCTTTTGCCCGGAACCGGGATCGAGGCAGCCATGAATGTTGCTGAAAGAATCGGAAAGGGGTTTGAAGCACAGGATTTCTCTTTCATTACAAATGAGACTTTAACCATTACTGTCAGCATGGGTGCGTCCCAATTTAAACCGGGGAAGGAGATGGAAGCCCTTGTATAAAGAACCGATGATGCGTTGTATGTGGCCAAACAGAAGGGGAAGAATCGCGTTTATTCATCCTGATGAAAAAGAAAATTTCCTGTCCTGTAAATTTTGACCTGCTAGGGGTGCAACCAACAAGGTGGTGAAGTCCCTGCAGCTGAACGGGTGGCCTTTTCCAACTCACCATCTCCAAGGGAATCGACAAGCCCTATTTCGATCGCAACGGGGTCATCTGGCCCAAGAGCGGTTCGGATATGGTTTCAAATGTTCCCCGCCTACGCAGGGGTGAACCGAAAGGGTCGTTTTTCTCCCATTTCCTAAAACCACCATCGCACAACGTGAAGTCGTTCGTTCCGCTCAGCGACATTCTCCCAATGCCAGGTAGGTGTCATCAATGTTTTTCTGGATGTATCTGGCGGAATTCATTACGCGCCCGTTGATTTTATGGGCCTCAGACAGACGCTCGTAACTCAGGTACCAGTCAAAGGCATTGTAAGCCTGATTGATCGCAAACTCAACGCCGGCAATGATAGGCAGTTTTTTCGCAACCCACTTCCCGAACACCTTGTTCGAGGCGGCAATCTTGGAGATGTCGAGCAGGGCCTTCAACTCCGGGGCTTCCGTCTCGAAGTATTTCTGCATCCTGGGATCTTCTATCATTGCCTGAATCTCCTGATTTGAAGAGGTCAGCTGCGCCATCAGGCCGGATACGCCGTCCTTGATGAAGGCCTGCCAGTCATTGATGTTGCTGCCAAGTTCAACAATCCGGCCGGCTGAAGAAAGGAGTCGCAACCGCTCTATTTTGGCATGAATTTCAGCAACATTCAGGCCGTCCTGGGCCATCTTCCCGGCATTCTTTTCGTAAATCCGCTGAAGACGTTCGGCCGCCTTGGCCCTTTGGGTAAATTTTTCAAGCAGGTGCCCTGTGTAAACCTCCAGTCCTTCTTTGGCGGCATTCAGCAGGGCATTGCGGTTGGCGGTTTGCCAGGTGGTCAACTGATCCTGAGCCAGATGGATGGTTTTCTGAAACTTGGCCCTCTGGTCGATATAACCGTTCAGCCTTTGAGATAGCTTCTCACACTCCAAGGATCGGTTAGCGGGTTCGTCCTTGCCTTTTCCCGCATCCGGTTTTGCAGCCGCAGCCAGTTTCTGGCCATCATTTTTAATATTCTCGACCACATAGGTCGTCGCGTTTCTGAGGTCTACCACATTAGGGTCCTTCTCGGGATGGACCAGCAGTTGAATTTGCTCGATCGGCATGGTGTCCCCAAAGAAGGGCGTGGCGCCGCCTGCGGTGATTGTCCCGGAGTCGGGCGTTGCCGTATCTAAAGGAGTGTCAAAGGGTTTTCGGGCATTGGCGGCAAGGGTCTCGGCGTCCCCGTCCAGGGTTTTAAAGGCAAGGTTTGAATTCGACAAGGTTTTAAAGGCCGCTCCCCCGCCGCCATCCAACTGTTTGTAAAACCGCATCATTTTTTCATATTCAGCCTGGGCGGCCGCAGCCTTGGCCCTTTCCAATGCCGCCGCCTGCTGGGCGGCCAGCGCAGCCGCCTTTTGCTGTGCGGCAAGGGCTTCCTTTTGACTGGCGGTATCATCCATGAACAGGGAGGTTAAAAGGCTCTCGAATATGGTGCCCACCACCATCATCTTGACGTCATGATCTGCGCTATACTTTTTGCCGGACGAACTCCCCCCGGATGAGGAGTTGTTGCAAACGATTCGTCCGCCGACACAATCGCAGGGAATCCCCTGGGCGCGGTAGGCCGCCGCCGACCCCGCGCAATCTATCGTGGGCCCGGATGCCCCGGGGACGGATTGGGCCAGAACATCGGCCCGGCCGGATAGAATGCCTGCCAGCAATAATGTAAAAAAGAAAATTTTTATCATACGGTCCATTTTTACAATCCTATTTATTTATCATCAGCTCCCATTCATAGATTTTGTCCTGGGCGCTGCGGGCGTCTGCAGCGTCGGGAACGAGCAGCAGGTATTGCTTCATAAAGGAAATCGCCTTGTTATGCCGCTGCACCTGCGCATAAAGCAGGGCCAGGTTGAAGTAGGCCCCGGGATAGGACACCGGATCCAGATCGATGGCTTTCAGGTACAGGTCGATGGCTCCGGCATAGTCTTTGCGCTGAGTCAATACATTGGCCAGAACAATATGTTTTCTCTGCTCCTCCGACATCGGCGGTTTGATTGCCAGCGCGCGGTATTGCGCCGCCTCTGATTCAAAAAGGGCGCGTCGCTCGTCATGCTGTTTTTTCAGCGTCTGCTGTACAAAAAAGAGGGCATCGGCAAATTTTTCCGCAGCGGCCTGCTTTTTAAAGAAGAATGAAATCAGGCTGCTGCACTGGATCATATAGGGCCGCTGATATAGCGGCCGTTAAGGTTCCGCATACTTTGCAAACGCAGGATCGGTATCATTATATATCTTCCGGTCCGTACCCAGCCAGGAAGTGCGTATTTCTTCATCCCGGCTCTTTTCAACTGTGATGCGGCTTTCGAGCAAATCCGTATAGAAAAAGGCAAAGACCGGGCCCACATGGATTCGATCATCCAGGGCCGTAATGGCGGATTTCGGTAGCATGTATCTGAATTCACCCCGGGTATCACGAATGAGCATGTAGGCCTGCACCCTCATCGAGTACGCTGCCAGGCTATTCTGATCGGCCGGTTTATTGAAATCGAGTTGGCCATGATATCTAATACCGGCATTGTCATCGACCTGTTGACTTTGAAGAAGCGCCGCAAGTTCTCTTTTCGCAGCATCGAGGGTCTCGATGGCTGACGGAAGCTTCGGTTGATACACGCCGCCGGGCCAGGGAACAACGTTTTCGGGCTGGGTGTTTCCCGTACTTATGTTTGATCCCGACGCAGCACATCCTAAAATCGCCGCCATGATGATAACACAGCCGCTGAAACTCAAAACACGCATTACTTTACGCATCATCATTTGGTCCTTCCGCTACTGTTGGGTTTAATCCACAAAGATCCAAGTCATGATTTCTTACATGTCTGGCAGTGCTGACTTTACCGCACTCGCGCCGAAAGGCAGCTGCACCTTAAAGCTGAACTACGAACTCGAAAAAGTTTAATTTAAAATTATTTCAGTAAGTTATGATAAATAACGCGGTGGTGAGTGCTGACTATAAAGAAATGGCTGAAAGGAGTCAACATGGAAAAGGGAAGATGGTTTAATGCACTTCCTTTTGAATCGGCAGATGACGCAGCCAGTGGACGCTTGGTGTTTTTGAGATGGGTTCTAGACCCGGCCCCCGCTCCACCTCAGTTTGGCCTTGAGCACATCGAAATAGTCCTGTCCCGGGATGGTGATCATGTGAATGGGGTGCTGGTCCCGGCGGACGGTAATCGTATCGTGCTCATCTATCTCGATGCCGGCCTGGCCGTCAAACGTCAAGAGGATATCCGCAGACTTTTCCGCCAGCTTGATGGTGATCGTCACCGAATCCGGAACGATCAGCGGCCGGTTGGTAAGGGTAAAAGGACTGATGGGGGTCATGATGATGCCGGGCACATCCGGATGAATGACCGGGCCGCCGGCCGCCAGAGAATAGGCGGTTGAACCGGTGGGCGTTGCAATGATCAGGCCGTCGGCCCGATAGGTGGTGAGATAGTGTTCATTAATAAATGTTTTAATTTGGGCCAGCCTGGCCAGGGCCCCCTTATTGATGACGACATCATTGAGCACCGTTTCGCTGATACTTTCGCGGCCCGCCCGGTCCACCGTGACCTTCAGGCGCATCCGGGGTTCGGTTTTAAAATCATTATCTAATATCGCCTCGGCGACCCGGAACAGACTCTCTTCCGCCGTTTCCGCTAAAAACCCCACCTCCCCGAACTTCACCCCCAAAATGGGGATTTTCCGGTCGCCGATCCAGCGAACCGCACTCAGGAAAGTGCCGTCCCCGCCCAGAACAAAAACACAAAACAAATCCGCCGGCGCCTGTGTCTTTCGGTGGGACTTCAGCCTGCGGTCAGGCGGCGCGCTTTCCTTTCGGATCACCCGAACTTTTTTCGAGCATAGCCATTTTTCAAGCTCATCCGCCTTCTGAATGGCCTCCGGATCGTTTTTAACTACCAAACCAATTTTTTTCAAAATAGAATCAACTCCTGCAAAATACCTTTTGGCATGTTAATTTTTGTCTGGACCGATCTTGCTGATCCGTAAATAGTTAATTACAAGCAATTTTTAATTACGGCAAGAGTTTTTTAAGACCTGTTTTTTAAATTTCATTTTCCTAAGAATTTCTTTTGCTTGACTTGTAAGCTTTATGGTATATAGAAAAAATTTGGACGAGCCCTATTTGAAACTCACATTTCATTTTTTTTCACAAAGGAGGCGTTATGTTAACCAAAAGAATCCCGATAGCAGTATCATTGATCGTATGGGTATCGATTTTGATGTTCATGGGAAATGCTTTCGCAGCAGAGCCCATTCGGCTGGGCGTCGCCGGTCCCCATAGCGGCGACCTGGCATCATACGGCATCCCCACCACAAAGGCCGCAGAGCTGGTGGTCAAGGATGTCAATGCAAAGGGCGGCATTTTGGGAAGAAAGGTCGAGCTGCTGGTGGAAGATGATGTCTGTAAGCCGGAAGTGGCCACCAACACGGCAACCAAGCTGGTATCCCTGAAAGCGCATGTGGTTATCGGCCATATCTGCAGCGGCGCCACCAAGGCAGCCCTCGGCATCTACAAGGATTCCAAAATTATCGCCATGTCCCCCTCGGCCACCAACCCGGCCCTGACCCAAAGCGGCGATTATCCCAACTTTTACCGAACCATCGCGTCCGATGACGCCCAGGCACGACTGGAAGTTGATTTTGCCCTGGACACCCTGAAGCTGAAAAAAATAGCCGTGCTTCATGACAAGGGCGACTACGGCAAAGGGCTGGCAGAATTTGCCAAAGCATTTCTGGAAAAAGATTCCAGGGCCAAAGTGGTTCTCTATGAAGGCATTACGCCCGGCGCGGTGGACTATTCCGCCGTCGTTCAGAAAATAAAACGCGCCAATGCCGACGCAGTCATCTTCGGCGGCTACCATCCGGAAGCTTCCAAGATCGTCACCCAAATGCGCAAAAAGAAGATGAAAACCGTCTTTATCTCCGATGACGGCGTAAAGGACGACACCTTTATCAAAGTCGCCGGCAAATACGCGGAAGGGGTTTACGCCACCGGCCCGAAAGATGTTTCTCAAAACCCCATGGCGATTGCCGCCAATGAAGCCCATAAAAAAGCCTATGGTTCGGATCCCGGCGCATTTTTCCTGAATGCTTACGCCGCAACCCAGGCCCTTCTGAATGCCATTGAAAAGGCCGGTTCAACGGATTATGACGCCGTCGCCAAAGCGCTTCGCACCCAGGATGTCGAAACCCCGCTGGGGAAAATCCACTTTGATGACAGAGGGGATGCCACCGGCGTCGGGTTCTCCATGTATCAAGTCAAAAATGGCGTTTATGTTGAAATTAAATAATCCTGTTACTTGAAAAAAAATCAGGGGTCGGGCGGAGATGTGCCTGCCCCCTGATTTTTTATGATTTTTTCATATGGATTACTTTCTCGAACTTTTACTGGGAGGTTTGACGCGCGGCAGCATCTATGCCCTGATCGCCCTGGGGTATACCATGGTGTACGGCATTATCCAGCTGATCAACTTTGCCCATGGTGAAATCTATATGATCGGGGCGTTTACGGCCCTGATCGTGGCCGGCGTACTGACACTGCTGGGCTGGAATCAGGTGGCGATCCTGGTAATCGCCTCCCTGGTGGCAGTGGTCTATTCCAGCGCGTACGGCTTTACGGTTGAAAAGTTAGCCTACAAGCCCCTGCGGCATGCCCCCAGACTGTCCGCCCTGATCAGCGCCATCGGCATGTCCCTGTTTTTGCAAAATTATGTCCTGCTGGCCCAGACATCCGACTTTCTGCCTTTTCCCAGTCTGATCCCGGAATTTAAATTTCTTGCGCCCTACGCCCACATTATCCGGTCTTCGGAAATCGTCATCCTGATTACAACCACCGCCGTCATGATTCTCCTGACATTGATGATCAAATTTACCAGAATCGGCAAAGCCATGCGGGCCACGGCCCAAGACCGCGATATGGCCATGCTGGTGGGGGTGGACGTCAACCGCGTTATCTCGGTTACCTTTATCGTCGGTTCGGCCACGGCCGCCATCGGCGGGGTGCTGATCGCCTCCCATATCGGACAGATCAATTTTTACATCGGCTTCATCGCCGGCATTAAGGCCTTTGTCGCGGCGGTCCTGGGCGGCATCGGCAGTATTCCCGGGGCAGTCCTGGGCAGCCTGGTCCTGGGCTGGACCGAGAGTTTTTTTACCGGATATGTTTCCAGCGATTATGAAGACGTGTTTGCATTTCTATTCCTGGTATTCATTCTGATTTTCAGACCCTCCGGTATCCTGGGTCGATCCGAAACCGAGAAGGTGTGATTGCATGATGCCAAGTCTTGCAGAAATAAGAAAATCCCTGCTGACTTCCATCTGGTTCATGTTTCTGACCTTTCCCGTCATGGTCATCCGGGTGAATACGATCTATAAGACGGTAGAGTGGCGCTGGTGGAACCTCTTTTTTGTGGGTGTCGGCAGCTTTTTTCTGTCCTTTTTATGGCGTTACCTCATCAAGCGAAAAGAAACCGGGCAAAAAAAGGTTCAATCCGGATCGGCACCCGGAAAATCCTTGCTCCAATCGGCCTTTGACAAACCAAAAGTTCTCATCCCGGCGCTGACGGTTCTGGCGCTTTTCACCATCGCATTCCCCTTTCTCTTTTCAATGTACCAAACCAATATCATGGTCAATGCGCTGATCTATATCGTCATCGGGCTGGGGCTCAATATCGTGGTGGGACTCGCCGGGCTGCTCGATCTTGGCTATGTGGCTTTTTATGCTGTCGGTGCCTACAGCTATGCCCTGCTGAATTACCACTTCGGCATCGGTTTCTGGGCCGCTCTGCCCATCGGCGCCGGCATGGGATTTTTTTTCGGCATCCTGCTGGGGTTTCCGGTTCTGCGCCTGCGCGGAGACTATCTGGCGATTGTCACCCTGGGTTTCGGGGAAATCATCCGTTTGGTCCTGGAAAACTGGAACGATTTTTCCTTCGGCCCCAGCGGCATCGCCAATATCCCCCGCCCGGGCTTCTTCGGCATCGATTTCTCCCTGCATCAATCCACTATCTTTATCTACTTTTTGATGATCGGGATGGTCATTTTTACGATCTTTGTGGTCAACCGGCTGCAGGATTCCAGGATCGGCAGGGCCTGGATTGCGTTAAGGGAAGATGAAATTGCCTGCCAGGCCATGGGCATCGACAAGACCCGAACGAAACTGACCGCTTTTGCCCTCGGCGCCACCTGGGCCGGGATGGGGGGGGTCGTATTTGCGGCCAAAACCACCTTCATCAACCCGGCCAGTTTTACCATCTGGGAGTCGATCATTATCCTCTGCATCGTTGTCTTGGGCGGTATGGGTTCCATTGTCGGCGTCATTACCGGGGCTTTAACGCTGATACTGCTGCCGGAATACCTGCGCGCATTTTCGGAATACCGGACGCTGCTCTTTGGCATCATCCTGGTGGCCATGATGGTGTTTCGGCCCGGCGGCATTATCAGTACGGTTCGCCGAACTTACCAGTTCGAAGCGCTTGGCGATAATAATGAAAAACGATAATGTTGCACATCCCATATTGGAAGTTAAAAACCTGACCAAGGATTTCGGCGGCCTACGGGCCCTGGACAGCCTGAACCTCGAGGTTTTTCAGGGTGAAATCGTTGCCCTGATCGGCCCCAACGGCGCCGGCAAAACCACGTTTTTTAACTGCATCACCGGCATGTACCCCCTCACCAGCGGCGAAATGCTGATCACGCCTCCGGGGAAAAAGCTAAAAAAAATAAACAACTTAAAACCCAACCAGGTCACCGCCCAGGGACTGGCCCGCACCTTTCAGAATATCCGCCTGTTTCCCAACATGACGGTCCTTGAAAACGTCATGATCGGCCGCCACTGCCGAATGTCCGCAGGGATTATGGGCGCTGTTTTCAGGCCCCAATCGACGATTGCGGAAGAAAAACAGGTTGTGGCCGACAGCTACAGCATCCTTGAAAAAATCGGGCTGACAAAATTTGTAAATGAATTTGCCAAAAATCTGCCCTACGGCGCCCAGCGGCGCCTTGAAATCGCCCGGGCGCTGGCCACCGATCCGTTTATTCTGCTGCTGGATGAACCGGCCGCCGGCATGAACCCCCTGGAAACAAGGGAGCTGGACCTGCTGATTGTGCGGCTGCGGGATCAGGAGGGCGTCTCCATCCTTTTAATCGAACACGACATGAAACTGGTAATGAGCCTGTCGGACCGAATCGTTGTCATGGACTACGGCAAAAAAATCGCCCAGGGTACGCCCCGGGAGATCAAAAACAATCCGGCGGTCATCAAGGCTTATCTCGGAGACGAATCCGATGCTTGAACTGAAGAATGTCGAAACTTTCTACGGCAATATTCAGGCTTTGAAAGGGATCAACATCGACATTTCCGAGGGTGAAATCATCGCCCTGATCGGCGCCAACGGCGCCGGAAAATCAACGACGCTCATGTCCATCTGCGGCATTGTCCCGCCCCGTTTCGGCGAAATCCTGTTTAGGGGTGCTCCCATTCATGGCCTGCCCCCCAACAAAATCGTATCCCTCGGCATCTGCCAGGTGCCGGAAGGCCGCCGGATATTCCCTTATCTGACCGTTTTGGAAAATCTGGATATGGGCGCTTTTTTGCGAAAGGACCGGGAGGAAATAAAAAGGGACCTGGATTATATTTTTGAACTGTTTCCCATCCTGGCGGAACGGCGGCATCAGGCCGGCGGAACCCTCAGCGGGGGTGAGCAGCAGATGCTGGCCATCTCCCGGGCACTGATGGCCAAGCCGCGGCTGCTCTTGCTGGATGAGCCCTCCTTAGGACTGGCGCCCCTGGTGGTCAAACGCATATTCGACATCATCAAAAAAATAAACAGCGAAAACAGGACCACCATTTTCCTGGTGGAACAAAACGCGAACCTGGCCCTAAAGGTCGCCCACCGCGGCTATGTCATGGAAACCGGCCGGATCACCCTGACCGATTCCGCCGCCAATCTGCTCTCCAATGAATCCGTTAAAAAGGCGTATCTGGGAATTTAATAAGATTACACTACAGCTTAAATCCACGTTGTTTACCTTGCAGAGAACTGCCAAAGCAGCCGAGAGGCCCAAGGGTCCGGTCGAGATCACAGAAGGAGAAATGAAATGACGGAACAGGAACAGAAACGGATTTACCCGGCAAAACGGCTGGAGGATTTCGGCGCAAGCGCCTTTGCGGCCATGGGGCTTCCCCCGACCGATGCGGCTCTTTGCGCCGTCCGAATGATTGATGCAGACCTGCGCGGCGTGGATACGCACGGCATCTTCCGCCTGAACCATTACAGTCAGCGGATCAAGGCGGGAGGAATCAACCTCAACCCGAATATTCATACCGTCCGGGAAAACGCGGTAACCGCACTCGTGGACGGAGACAACGGGATGGGCCACCTGGTGGTGAACTTTGCGACAGAGCTTGCGATCCAAAAAGCCCAGGCATCGGGACTGGCATGGGTCGGCACTTTCAACGGCAATCATGCCGGGGCCGGCGCTGTCTATTCCTCGATGCCGGTTGCCCATGACATGGTCGGCATGTACATGACCGTAGCCAACGCCAACCACATGGCGCCCTGGGGGGGCATCGAGCTGATTCTCGGCACCAATCCCATCTCCTTTGCCATTCCCGCCGGAAGCGAACCCCCCATCGTCCTTGACATCGCAACAACGATGACCTCCTACGGCAAGGTAAAACTGGCGGCCCAGAAGGGAGAATCGATCCCGCTCGGGTGGATGATCGACCGGAAAGGTCAGCCGCTCACGGACCCCCGACGGTCGTCGGAAGGAATGCTGCTGCCGATCGGAGATTACAAGGGATACGGTTTGAATGTCATCATCGGGATGCTGGCCGGAGTGCTCAACGGGGCGGCCTTCGGGCGGAACGTCGTCGACTTCAACAAGGACGTCGCCAGCAGAAACAACAGCGGTCATATGATCATGGCGATGCGCGTGGACAATTTCCAGCCTGTTGACGCCTTCAAACAGGAGATGGACCGGGTGATCAGGGAAATCAGGGAATCCAAACGCATGGAGGGGGTCGACCGCATCTGGCTGCCAGGCGAGATCGAGCATTACCAAATTCACGAACGGCTGGAAAAAGGCATTCCCCTTGCACCGATTGTCGTATCCAATCTCCGGCAGCTTGCCGCCGAGTTGAAACTCTCGGATCAACTGGTGTAACTTAATGGATTATTGAAAATTTTCAAGCCGTTCATGCTGTTCAACAGGAGCTCGTCCTGATCCAAGCACCCCGGCGCCTGTCCATGCGACCGGCGCCGGGATGGTCTATCCGGAATTTCGACAGGCGGGGACTAAAAAAATAGCCGTCACCACACGTCCATCCCCCCTTCAACCCGGTTTTAAATATAATCCCCTCTGCGGATTATGATGGGGTCGCCCCTGTCTATCCGGTCAAAGCCGCTATCTCTCGAATGATCAGCTGAGAAACCTTGTTGAAAATTATCCCCGCAAAAGCGGGGATCTCCAAAGGTCATCGGGGTTGTACAAAAACTGCGATTGACTCCACAACTTGTTTTTGGTAATTGCGTCCTAATTGTTGCTGCAACCGATAAACTGGCATATGTTGCGGACGGCACGAGCGCTACACAGACCCATAAATTTTTGATGCATTCCCTTCCAGAAAGGGAATTCTTATTCAAAACGGAGACTGAGAATAATGACGGAAAGACTGGATCTGCTCAAAATCGCACAGAAAGAAGAAAGCGGCGACCTGTTCAAGTATCTGGACAGCATTTACAAACGCTCCAAGGTGCAGCCCCGGGGCTGCACCGGTGCCATCATTTGGGAAGGCGGCAACCCCCATGGCGGCGTAAAGCCGGTGGCGCATGCGTTCACCGACCGGTTCGCCCTGAACGGCACATTGATGGCCCTGGATGTCCTCGGCCTGCCGTTCTTAGGTGTGCCGATGATGGCCCAGTTCCGGCACGACACGAAACTGGCCTCCCTTGAGTGGTTCGGCAAGCTCGACTATACCGCGCTGAAGTGGTCGACGGCCGGCGACTTTATGGTTAACGAAAACGGCCGGAAGGTGGTGGTGACCGGCAAGTCGGGCAACGCCCCGCTGCGCACCGCCGCCGGCGTCTATTGCAATGTGCGGCCCTATGGCTCGATTACCAGCATCCGTTTCATGCCCGGCCTGCCCTACTCCCAGGACAAGAAGAAATTCAGCGTCGACCGCGCCACCGGCACCATCCACTCTGAAATGAACACCCCGGGCATCCGGATGGCGTACGCCGCGCGCCTGTTTCTGAAAATGGTCCATGAGACCGGCCAAATCGGCCGGGTCGCCACCAAGCCGACCCAGGCCCAGGAAGACGCCGTCAACGCCGGCATCATGCGCTGGCTGCTGAAAGGCACCCGGTTCCAGCTCCAGCGTCAGTACGCGGTGGATGCCTACGAGGAGCATAAAGCCAACGTCGATGCCATCGTTGCGCTGCTGCCCAAGGACTTCAAGGCCGGCATGGAAAGCTGGGGGGGAGAAATTTACGAACACATCTCGGACACCAATTTCGGGCTCCTGCTGCACGACATGATCCGGCAGCGCAACTGCATCATATATGCCACTGACCTTGACGGCGACCGGCTCACGGACCTGATGGCGGACGCCCCCGATGTGCTGCGTGACTGGGGCCAGATGGTCCTTGACCACGTCAAGACCGGCGCCAAGATGCAAAATGTCTGGAAGGATATGGGGTTCACCATGACCAACGGCAAGGACATGACCAGCGTCATGTACCGCATGCAAGGCGCGCCGATTTTCGAACAAACCCTAGGTTCTGCGGACGCGATGCTCTTGCGCCTGCTGGCGGGGGACGAAACGGTCGGCGGCGAAAAACAGCCTTACGATCCGCGCATCCACTTTGTCTTGATCAACGAGGCCTACAAGGCCGCCAATCCGGGCAACACCGAGCTGGCCGGATGGCTGGACGCGCAACTGGCGACGTTCGACCGGATTTACAGCGGCAACCGTCCGCGCTACATCGACGGTTACCACAAGCTCAAGGAAGCCATCAAGCCCTGGGGCAGCACCTAACCCGTATCCGCTGTCGCGCCGGGTTCACCCGACGCAGAGTACGCCAACGCCGGCGACCATCGCACCGTGGCACCGCCATCCCGTCGGAGTTCGCCGCCAATCTGCTTTCGAATGAATCCGTTAAAAAAAAGCGTACCTGGGGATATAACTGATTTGCGATCAAATAGAGGGCTATTCTAAGATAATCTGAAAAAAATTAAGGACTTTCCAGAACGAAATTTTTATATTTGGTTAGGCCGCACTGAGCCACTTTTCCTCTTTCAATCTTTCCCATGCTTTTTTGATATGTTGAGGTTTCATTTTAAGCTTTTTTCTGGAACTCCAGTCCTGGATTTTCCTTACGGCTATTTCTGGATCTTTTGCAGCTTCAGGATATTCAATAGCAATCCAATGCACTGTAGAAAGAAGCTCCATGCCGTAAGGTGTTTCAAAACCTCTTATGAGTCGGGCAACAGCTTCGAGCCGTTCTTTAGCCTCTTTATCTTCTTCAAGAGACGATCTTGCTTCTTCAACGGCTCCCTGTAGGAGGTATATCTCGGAACCGCCGCTCCTATCGCCATAACCCCTTATGAAGTGTCCATCAATTCTTTGTAATACGTGATGAAGGTTCTCGGCGTAAGGTCCATATTTTTTTCGCATAAAGCGGAGTTTGAGATCTTCCCCTGCTTTCTGCAAGAAATACATTAATTTCTGAATTTCTAACAATGTGTGGCGATATCCCTGACTTTTATAAACTTCTAACAACCTGATTAATAAAGCCCTTCCCTTAGTCATGCTTGGCCTTGAGGTCGAGATTCGGATTTCATCAGCTTTTGGTGCACCTTTTGGTTCATACAGAAGGATTTCAACATTGGGAATATCTTCAAAAGCTTCATTAATTCGTTTTTTTACATCCCGCCAGTTCAACCCCCCTAATCCTGATCCCAACGGCGGAATCGCAATCGACTTTATTTTCAGCTCTATTACCTTTTTTGTTAAATCTTTGAGGCCTAACTCAATATCCTCAATCCGTGACCCGCCTTTCCAATGTCTCTTGGTCGGAAAATTGATTATATATTTAGGATAAAACATTTCATTTCTTTTATGCACAAACATGCGACCAATTCGTATCTGTCCTATTTTACAGGCTTTGGCATATTCCTCGAAATTCTTCGGGTATGCCTGTTTGAACTGAAGGGCAATACCCTTCCCCATGATTCCTACGCAATTGACGGTGTTGACCAACGCCTCGGCCTTTGCTTCCAATAAATTTCCTTCCGATAGCTTAATCATCTTGCCCTCCTTTTAATAATACCAAGCTGGTCTAATAATTACGGGAGGTTTGTGGGAAGCCCTTAAAATTATAGTCTCTACTTCTGATTCAACATGGCTGTCCATAACAGCAATCTCTTCAATTAGGGTCCATGGGAATCTTTGGCAAACCAGAAATTCAGCCTGCCTTCTTCTTTTTCGGTCAGGATCTTCTAATGTGTCTGTCCAATATGTTTCACTCATAATATCCCAATCAACTGCATCGAGGTCTTTCAAATCATCAAAAAATTCTGAGAAAGCCATGATACCGTGGCCGTCTGCAAAAACGAATTCTATGCCCGCAGCTTTCACTCTTTGGGCGCTTGAAACTAAATATACGATATCGGATTGACCTGCTGTGCAGTCAGTTACATTCCCCATTCTGATCGCATAAAGCATCGGTGATCTTGGGGCAAAATAAAAAGGCACATAATCATGAAGGCATCCCCCTGGACCACATGGGACTGATTTTTGAGAACGCCGGTCTTGGATGGAATTATGAGCAATATTACAATAAGTTAAATCTGCTTTGCTGATTTGGCTTTGCGCAACCAGTCCTCCATTTGAAAGAATCCTTCCAAGGTTATCCTTATGGGTTATATGATATATCAAAGTGGGGTCGGTTGCCATTTGATTCCTGATAAAATCAAATTTACAGATCTAAATCAACACCGTTTTTATTTAACCGGCAAATTTGTTGTTTGTGATCAGGTTCAAAGTTCATTTTTTTCCAAAAAACTATAATACCCCTTATGGCTGAAAATGATGTGGTCAAGCAGTTTGATGCCCAGGGTTTCACCGGCTCGCTTCAGTTCCTTCGTGATTTCAACATCATCTTTACTGGGGGTCAGGTTGCCGGTGGGGTGGTTGTGGGCCACGATGACGGCGGACGCCCGGTCGGTGATGGGATCGGCAAACACCTCGCGGGGATGCACCTGGGTTTTATTGACCAGGCCCACGGAAACAGTGCGGGTGGCAATGACCTCGTTGGCGCCGTTGAGGGAAACACAGAGGAAGTGCTCCTGTTTGCGGTCGGCTATGTGACGGATCAGCGGCAAGACATCCGGAGGGAAGGATATTTTTAACCCTTCCGGACGAATGCGCCGGCGGGCAAATTCAAAAGCTGCGGCAATAAGGGTGGCCTTGGCCGGACCGACGCCCTCGATGCTCTGAAGTTCTTTAAGAGTGGGACTGGCGCTGGTTTTGTCCATAACCTTCAGAATACGATTGGACAGGGTCATGACATCATGCGTTTTAGTGCCGCTGCCCAAAAGGATGGCGAGCAGTTCCTGATCGGATAATGCCGCAGCCCCTTTTTGCTGAAGTTTTTCACGCGGTCGGTCGGATATTGGTATGTCTTTTATTTTCTTCATGCCGAATTCAATCCTTGATGATGAATTCTACCCATTCGTTTCAAAAAGCATCCTCGCTTTTCCATGCCCGACAAGTTGTGAAAGAATCCGAAAGTTATTCAATTCATATCGTATTCGACCGGCTATAATGGCCGGATGAATTTTAAGACTTTCTGCCAGGGCTTTTACTTTTTCGGCGGAAGGAATCGGGCGCGTGTTTATTTTTTCCCAATACTTTGGCGGTATCAGAGAAGCGGAGGCCAGTTCATCGGCCTCTTGTTCAACAGGATCGGCGGCCGCATGCTCATGTTTACGCAGATCAAGATCGTCAACGATAATTTGTTTGTTTTTTGAAAGATGCTTAATAATGTGAGCAAGTTCGTGCAAAAGACAAAACCAGAAATTGTCAAGACGGTCGTAGCGCAAGGTAAGGCCTACCACAGGGGAGCCGTCCGGCAAAAGCATGGCCGCGCCATCCAGATAGGTTTTGGACAAATGAGAGACAACGATTACATGAATACCTTGTTTCTCCAGATATTCACGGGCCAAAAGGGGACCATTGCTGAAATAGCTCAATTTTGCAATCTCCCTAAGTGCTGAGGAACTTAAGACCCCCTTATCGTATTTTTGTTCCAGCGGCCTCGCAGTTGCCTTTTCCAGCACCCTTAAACACCAGGCTGAAACGGCATATTTGTCCGCCTTGGCGTTCATGCGGGCGCTAAATCCCTGTCGCAAACAGGCGCCGGCAACAGCTTCAATACCACCTGCCCGGCTGATAAAACCGCGCATCAACTCCTCATTCTTATCCGTACAACCATCGATTTCGGGAATCCATTTCCGTTTGGCCATTTCCACTACCGGAAATCGGGACCACTCTAAATCAGAGAATCCTTCAGGGAAAACCGCCCCCGGCTCCCGCAGAAGCACCTCTGCCGGAATATCCAATCCCTTATTAAGTCCCCGCATCATGGATAGCGTCAGAGGTTTCTTGCGGTTCAGAACTTCGGATACCTTGCTGCGACTTCCCATAAAGGGGACCAGGTCCTGCTGTTTCAGCCCGAGCTGCTCCATCCTGAATTTGATGGCTTCAACAGGATCAGGCAAATCCATGGGGAAGTGTTGATCCTCATACATTTCCACAAGGGCAGTCAACAGCTCAAGTTCATCCGCTTCCGGGGAGCCGGATGTTGCATCCATAAGCTGCTCGATACGGTTTAATGCAAGGTTGTAATCTTTTTCTGTTTTAATGAGTCGGCTGATCATCAGATCACCTCCGCATCGATCCGGTCATATTCTTTGTGTGTCCCCACAAAACGGACAAATACCGCTTTGGTGGAATAGTTGATTTTGACGACCAATCGATATTTATTGCCTCCGATATTAAATACCACCCGGTTGTCTTTCAGGATGCTTGCCGACCGGTATTTATCTTTGATATCTGATGGTGATTCCCAGTTTGCCCTTTTCACTTCGTACCACCATGCATCCAGAGGAGCTTCGGCATCCCTGCCGTCCGGTCTTTCGCAAAATTCCTTTAATTTTTTCCGGGATATGATGTGCATATATTAAGATGTTCCCTAATGGATGTCAATATAATTGTTCCCTATTTAGGAACATTTATAAAAAGATGAGACAGCACCGAAAAGGTTGCAACTTCGGCAGCAATTTCCGGAACGCCCTCCATCTAATCGTCTTAGGATAATAGCGGTATAAAAATCCCTCCTGTCCTCCCTTTGGCAAAGGGAGGAATACCCCCCCTCTTTTGAAAAGAGGGGCCGGGGGAGATTTTCAGTACATATTTGGAGCTTTCACAGTGAACCGCTGCTTTTTCTACGCCGGGTTGTCTTTTTTGTCATTTTTATAGTCTTGCTTTCAGCGATTGTTTTCGCTTTTTCCGCTTTAATCCGTTTCAGGAGCTCCGAGGCCGGTTCGTCATTGGGGTCCTGGGGCACCAACTCGCCGCGAAAGGCTTTGGCAAGGATCGACTGCGTAAGTTTGTCCACCTGGGATTTGGCTTTTTTATACCGGGCTTCCACCTGATCAGCGGTTTTGAAAAGGGCTTCCACCCGGCGGACGATTTCGTTTTGTTCTTCAAATGGAGGAATAGGAACTGGAACATTAGCAAGGGTTGTCATATTAATTGAAGCAAGATTTACTGTTTGACTCGCGTTTGCGAAAAAATATTTTTTTGCATCATCGGTCTTTGTGGTTAGC